>JAHBXU010001134.1 GCA_019636315.1 Planctomycetaceae bacterium
CCGAACAAGTCCTGCTCCCCGAACGTGGTGCGACGCTCGGCAACTCCGGCGCGATGCAGGTCACGGCAGACGAGTCCTGGGTCACTGTTGCCGAGGGGATCTGGAATGACGACGCCCGCCGTCGCGGCGCGCAAGGGGCCGTGCTCCTGGCAAAAGTCATCTCGGACGAACAGCAGCCGCCGGGAACGCCGAATACGGCGGCCCGACTTCTCGACGGTAAGGAACCGGTGCGGGTCGTCTGCTTCGGCGACAGCGTGACCGGTTTGTACTATCACACCGGAGGCCGGCGTGCATACACGGACCTCCTGGGAACTGCGCTGGCGAGACTCTGCCCGCGAGGCGAGATCACCATGATCAATGCCGGCATCAGTGGCCACACCACGCGCAACGCGCTCGACCGGATTGAGACCGACGTGCTTGCGAAATCGCCCACGCTCGTCACCGTCATGTTCGGCCTGAACGACATGACGCGCGTGCCGCTCGATGAGTATCGCGCGAATCTTGTGCAGATCGTCGAGAAGGTGCGCGGCGTCGGCGCCGAGGTCGTCCTGTGCACCCCCAACTCGGTGATCACCACGGACAGCCGCCCGTCCGAAAAACTGGAGCAATACTGCGAAGTCGCGCGGGACGTCGCGCGCGATCACCAAACGGCACTGTGCGATTGTTACGCCATCTATCAGGCGGCGCGCGAGCGCGATCCATCCGCCTGGCGGTTATTGATGAGCGACGAAATTCACCCCAACCATGACGGACACAAGCTCATTGCGGAATCCATCGCCCGGACGATCACCGGGCGATCCGTATCGCTGTCGGATGTCGAACCGTTGCGGCCACCGCTGCCGCATACGTTCTCCAAACTTCGCACGGCAGAACCAATCAAAGTGCTGGCAATGCCGCCGTTTGACGAATCAGTCGCCGCGACGATCGCACAGTTCGCGCCGGATGTCCCGGTCGACGTGGTCTCCTGGGCGACGGAAGGGCGATCGCTGACGGAATTGGAGCAGGATGCCAAGGCGCGCGTGCGGGAGTTGAAGCCGGACCTCGTCGTCATCGCGGTCCCCCGTGCCGCAACCGCGACTGCAACCGATGAGTTCATCCATTCCTTCGCCTGGATTATGAACTGGTCGCTGAGTTTTGGCCGCCAGGGATGGGACGTCGTTGTCGTCCATCCGGACGTGACCGAGTCGAACGAATCGAATGCCTCCATGGATGAGCTCATCCGACGGCTGGTCGGCGCCCAGGACTTGACGCTGATCGAACGTCCGCGAGGCAGCACTGACACGGCCGATGCCGTCCTCGATGAATGGCTGGACCGTCAGTGGCGATTCGCCCCGCTGCCGTAGAACCATGCGCCTCGAACGTTGGCGCGCTGAATTCTGCCAGGAGGAGACGGACACTTGAGATCGAACAGTCCATTCGCAGCATCCATCGTCCGGACCGCGGCACTCATTGTCGTCTCCAGTTGCCTGCTGACACATGAATCGCTGATTGCCGACGATTGGCCCGAACTGCCGCAGGAAAATGGTGCGGTCGAGATTCCT
>JAHBXU010001135.1 GCA_019636315.1 Planctomycetaceae bacterium
CAGCATTTGCACGGCCTGAATAAATCCGGCGTTCCCTGCGGCGCAGGCGGCCCCCAGGGTCAGATGCGGGCCGGTAATCTGCAGGTTGAGCGTGACCTCGCCGGCCGGGTTGTTGGCGACCGTCCGGGGATTGTGGTGATGTGACCAGCACGTCGTGTCGTGATCGAACTTGGAGATTTCGTAAATCTCGTTTTCGGTCTCGACGTTCCCGTGTTCTGTGATCCCGAGGTAAACGCCCACACGGTCCCTGCGGACGTTGTCCCAATCCAGGCCGGAATCGCGCACGGCCTCGTTCGCGCAATAAATCGAAATGGAACCAGCACGGGTCCCGCGGCGGCGCTCCTTGCGCTTTTGATAACGGAACTCGTCAAAGTTGCAGACCCCCGCGAGCACGGGCCCCATATAGCGCGTCTCGTACGCGACCACACCGGAGCGTCCGGCGAGGAGACTCGCACGGAACTCATTCAAATGATTGCCATTGGGCGCAGCGACCCCGACGCCTGTAATGACGATGCGATGGGGATCGTTGAGTGCATCCAACATGGCAAACCGATCTGCGGGGAACAATCCTTGCAGCGTAGTGACTGCAGAAAAGCAGAGCAAGTGGGTCGACCGGCCGGAAACTTGAGTTTGAGCGCGACATCGGCCTGGGTCGACATGCAAACATGGCTTTTCACCCCACGCGAAACCTCGAGATCACCCACGGTGAGACCGGTCTTGCCATAACTCCCACACTTGGCATAGATTCCGCTGACGCGGCATCGAAGCCTTTCGAAGGTCGCGGGTCATGAAGGGATTGAAGCGAAAGGCGAGGAACACACGGATGTGGTGCGCCGGCTGCCAGACTGATGTTGCAGGCGAAATCTCTGCAGACGGTCAAAGTCTGCGCTGCGCGTCGTGCGGCGGGGAAGTCAGCAGTGTTCGCACGCCTTCCCTGCATGCCAAGACGCGGGAAATCCGCAATCTCCTGGAACGCTGGTCGACGGAGGAGATGCTCGATCCGGAACTTCCGGTGAAGCGCGTTCCCCCGTCGCCGCAACCGGAGATGTTGTGGGTTGCGGCATCCGCGATGAGCATCCCGCCGAAGCCGAAGGGGTCACGGACTGATCCGACGTCAGCGCCGTCACCGTCTCCGCCCATCGAACAGGAAGTGCCGCGTCCGCGGCGGAAGAGCCTGAGATTGGACACTCCCCATCAGCCTCGCGCCGGGAGCGCTGCGCCCGTTCCGGACCCCCATCCCCAACGTACGTCGCACACACGAGCAGAAACGCGTACGGATGAACCGCATGCGGAAACGCCGGCCCCCCACTTCAATCTCTCTCGAGCTTTCGAGGGGGAGAAGTCGCCGGGACGAGGTGAGTCCCTCCTGGGACAGTCGCTCGCCTATGTCGGCATCCTGGTGTTGACGATTGGCACGCTCATGGTCGTCCTCGGGTACTTCGGCGGCGATGCGGGCCTCGCTCCGACCGGTTGGTTGCTGGCGACCGCCGGCCAGTTCCTCCTCTTCCTGGGCGTCGTCACGCTGGTTTCCGGCGGCATG
>JAHBXU010001136.1 GCA_019636315.1 Planctomycetaceae bacterium
AGCTCCTGAATGACCCCTTCGCTCACGAGCGTCATTGTGCCCCGCTCACTCCGCGGCTCGTAACGCCCCGAGTCAATCCACTCGAAGTACGTCCGTCGTCCATCGACTTTGACCGGCAGTAACCCGCGGGGCTGTGTATGGATCTTGCGCCGTTCGGAACGCGTGATCGGCTGAAACAGCATCGACGGCACGGGTTCGCCGAGGATCGTGTAGATGTTCTGTAGGTGCTTGCGGCAGAGTTGGTCGAACAGGGCGTCCAGCGCGGACGAGTGATCGTCCCCGTACCACCAGTACCAGTCGCTCCCTTCGGCTATATACAGCTCTTCCCAGGCATCGGCGATTGCCTGCTCGGGAAAGTCGCCGCTGGCTTCGGCCGCCTTGAGGTGCTCGCGCGCCATGTGCACACAGTCCCAGGCGGCGTTGTCCTCGTGATGACCGATCCAGATTGCGAAGTTATGGGAAATCCAACTGCCGGCAAACAGCTTCCTGATGTGATCGGAAGCCGGGTACTGGTCCAGATAGTCCTTCACCCGGACGGAGGCGATGTCGGGATGGGCCACGGCCTGCTGATACAGGCGGCGGAGAAACTTGACGCCGCCATCCGGGTAGTACTCCCAACAGTTCTCTCCGTCGAGGATCACGGGGACAAGGGCCGGTCGACCAGCGTTATGTCCTTCGACCGCACGGCCAATTCCCTGCAACCGCCCCAGCATGTCGTCAGCGGCGCGGACCGGGTCGCTTCGCTGGTAGTGGAAGCCGATCAGGTCGCTGAGTCCGTGGTCGCGGAAGATCATCTGCAGCGCGCTGTCGCCGTCGGAAATGCGCCAGGGCCGGTAGAGCATTTCGGGGCGGCGCAGGTGCCCGCTCGGGTCGCGCGAGACGAAGCCGTCGGTCGAATGAGCGAGAATTTCTTCGTCGGACGCAATCCACTGAATGCCGACGTCGGCAATCGCGGCGATGATGTCCTGCGATACGGAACCTTCCGAGGGCCACATGCCCTGGGGTTTCGTCCCGAATTGTTGTTCGTGAAAGGCGACGGCCCTTTCCAGGTGAACGACGGCATCTTCCTGATAGGAGTCGAGGTGCCGCGGCAGATTGCACCCGGGCATTGCCTGCCGGGCCGATTTCTTGTCCCATAAGAGCGGCAGGATCGGGTGATAGAACGGTGTCGTTGTGAGTTCCACCTGACCCCGGTCCGACAACGTCTTGTGCAGCGGGATGATCTGCCGCAACAACGTCATCTGCTTGTCGAGCAGCCAGCGTTTGTCCTCCTCGGTCCAGTCCCGCCCCTTGTCGCGAAACTCACGGAGTTCTGCGTGTTTCTCGAAGGCGATGTCGTGAATCCAGGTGAGGTTATTCCAGATCTGGAGGTCGCGGAGATCCTGTTCGGTGAACCGCCGCAGGGCGACCAGTGCACTGTCAACGTGGGCGCCGCGCTTTTGATAGAGTTCAAAATAACGCGGATACGGGCGAATCATGTTGTCCACGTTCGCCATGAAGAAGTGATCGAGCAGGTAGACGGCGTCCGCTTCGCTCAAC
>JAHBXU010001137.1 GCA_019636315.1 Planctomycetaceae bacterium
TGGGCGCAATAGATAAACAACGTATTTGTAACTCAGGACACTAGGGGATGACTCTGCCGGCTGAAGCGGATTTTGGCTTCAGCAAAAGTCCCGCGACAACGAGGCAAAGGCAGATCGCCGCACAGAGCGTGCCAAACCAGTCTCCCCCAAGGACGTAGAGGCTCCCCCGCGGATCGAGTGGGACCGGGCTGACCATGGCGCAATTCAGTTGCTTGTAGAAGCGGCCGGTTTTCGGATTGCGGATCGACTTTCGGGGACTCCCGTTGGCCAGACCGTCCAGGTCGATGAAGATCTCCGGTTCGACGACGAGTCCGTCGCCGTCGATAATCGCCGAGATGCCGGTGTTCACCGCGCGAACCATCGGCGTGCGGGTTTCGATGCAGCGGAAGCGGGCCGTGATCAGGTGCTGATCGAGTTCGCTTGAACCGTGGAACCAGCCGTCGTTGGTGAGGTTGACGAGCACGTCGGCCGGCGCGCCGTCACGTCCGGAGGCATCGACCATCTGCCGCACGAGATGAGGCACGGTGTCTTCAAAGCAGATCAGCGGTGCGTACCGCCAACGGCCGTCGTCGAAGATGCGCACCGATTCGCCCGCATCGATTCCGAAGCCGTCCCCGAACGGGGTGAGTTTCGCCAGCCAGGGGACTTCATTCCGGAGCGGGATGAACTCGCCGAACGGCACGCGATGCAGCTTGTCGTAGCGGGAAGCGACGCCCTTCTCGGGGACGAGGAACGCGGCGGAGTTGTAGTGCTTTGTTGCGTCGGGAGTCGCCTGAAACGCGTCGAGACCGATGATCGCCGCCGCGTTGGCTTCCCCGGCCAGATTGACCAGTTCCTCCTGCTCCGACCGGTCTTTCCAGCGTTCCACCGAAATATGCGGATGGGCGGCGGCCAACTGCTCGTCCGTCATGCCCGGCGCATAGTTGAACAGCGGCCATCGAAACATGGTCTCCGGCCAGACGAGAAGATCGGGCTGATGCGGCACCGCCTGCCCGGTGAGATACCGGTGCATGCGGTACATGTCATTCCACTGTTGCGGGTCGTGCTTCACCGCGGCAGGAAAATTTCCCTGAATCAGAGCAACTCGCGGACCGGCGGAAAACTCGGCCTGACCGCGACGGACAAATCCATAGGCGAGCGTGCCGCCGACAACGGCGAGGCAAATGGCGACGTTCCAGCGCAGCCGCGCAACGGGAACGATGTAGGCCTGAGGCTGATGCTGTTCTTCAGTGGGAAGCAGACGCAGGCGGACGAACCACTGCTCGGGAACCATCTGTGCCAGACAGGCCGACGTGAGCATCACGACAAAACTGACACCATAAGCGCCCACCAGATCGCTGACCTGAATCAGCTCGGCCCAATGATGCTGTGAGTGTCCGAGAAAGTACCAGGCGAAGCCCGTCATCAGATGGGCTCGCAGGAACTCGAGCCCTGTCCAAGCGACCGGCGCAGCCAGCAGAAGGGGCGCCCCCACGCGGTGCACAGCGATGCGCGTTAAACCGACAAAGACTGGCAGATAGATCGCCAGATAGGCCGC
>JAHBXU010001138.1 GCA_019636315.1 Planctomycetaceae bacterium
GGTGTGGCCTTCGACGGCACGGGCGTCGGCGACGATGGAACCGTTTGGGGCGGCGAGTTTCTCCAATCAACGGCCATCGGCTTTCAACGCGTAGGCCACCTGTTCCCCCTGGAACTGCTTGGCGGAGAGCGAGCCATTCGCGAGCCGTGGCGCGTGGCCGTATCCCTGGTGCAGCGTGCGGCCGGCAGCGAACGTGCCTCGTCGCTGTCATTTCAGGCCGGCAAGGCAAAATCGCTCCTGCCGCTGATTGGCAATCCGAGCTTCTCGACCATCACGACCAGTGCGGGACGCCTCTTTGATGGTATCGCCGCGCTGGTGCTAGGCGTGGAACTCGCGCAATTTGAGGGTCAGGGCCCCATCCTGCTGGAGGCAATCTGCGACCGTTCGGCCAGCGGCTGGTACTCCGTGGGTGTCAGTAACACGGAGCCGTTCGTCCTGGATTGGCGGCGGGCCATCGTGCAGATCCTGGACGACATTCGAGTCGGAGTCGCACCCGGTGTGACTGCAATGCGTTTTCATCGCGGACTGGCCCAGGCCGTGTTTGAAGCCGCTCGTCGATATCCACAATTGCCGGTGGTCTTATGCGGCGGCTGTTTCCAGAATTGCCTGCTCGTGGAACTAATTATGGAACTGTTTGATCGAACCGGTCAACTCGTCGGCACGCCTGGCCTCATTCCGGTCAATGATGGCGGTCTCGCCGCCGGACAGCTGGCTGTCGCGTCGGCCCAACTCTTGGATCGGAAAGGATGGTGATCTTTTGTGCTTGGGTGTTCCGGGAAAAGTGGTTTGTTGGATCGAACGCGACGGGCCTTTCGCCCGCGCGGATGTCGAGTTCGCGGGGGTGCGCCGCGTCTGCCACATGGCCTGTGTGACGGAAGCCGAGGAAGGGCAATTCGTTTTGATCCATGCTGGCATCGCCATCAGCCGTATCGACGAAGCGGAGGCCCAGAGGTTGATTGACGACTTGGCACGCTTGGCAGACGCCGAAGAATGGAGTCGGGACGGCCAATCGGCCGGCGGAAGCAGCGCGACGAGTTCGGGAGAGTCCTGATGAAGTATCTGGATGAATTTCGTGATCCCAAGGCCGCGCAAGGACTTGTTGAGGCCATCCGGAATTTGGCGACACGCCGCTGGACGCTGATGGAAGTCTGCGGCGGTCAGACGCACAATTTACTGCGATACGGCATTGACGCGGCGATTGAGGACTGCATTGAACTGATCCACGGCCCCGGCTGCCCGGTCTGTGTAACGCCGATCGAGGCTATTGATGCGGCCCAGGAAATGGCCCTGCGAACGGACGTGATCCTGGCCACGTTCGGCGACATGCTCCGCGTACCAGGCAGCCGCGGCACGCTGCGAGGCGTGCAAACAGAAGGCGGCCGAGTGGCGGTCGTCTATTCGCCGCTCGACGCCGTGGAACTCGCTCGGCAACGGCCCCAGGACCAGATCGTGTTCTTCGCAGTGGGATTCGAGACCACGGCACCCGCGACTTCGCTAGCCGTGCAACAGGCGGCTCACTACGACCTTGACA
>JAHBXU010001139.1 GCA_019636315.1 Planctomycetaceae bacterium
TTGAGGTCTGCCATTAGCGCAACCTCGGTCTCTCTGCCGGATGCACTTCGCTCTTTGCACAACGAATCGATACCACATGCTCGACGCGTGGATGATGGATTGGATGGCACGAACCATCGACTGCGCGCAGCAGGACGCTCGCGCCCAGAACTCGGTCGCCCGCCAGCCGAAAGATCAGCTGAAACTTCTCTTCGCCGGCTATAACGGCGCGTACAACATGGGCGCCGACGTCCGTGTCGAGGAGATGATCCGCCAGGTGGGGCACCTGGTGGGGCGCGGGCGACTGGACGCCAGCGTGTTTCGCTACGACGATCCGCGTGCCAACGCGTACTTTGGCGATGCGCACAAGTTGCAGCCGCAGGTTCTGTTCCCGCTCTACCTCAAGCGGCTCGTGCCGCAGTTCGATGGCGTGGTCGCGTGCGAAGGGTCGACGTTCAAGAGTAAGTTCACGGACCTGCTTTCGGCGATGATGGTGGGCGCCATGGGCCTCGCTTCGGCTCAGCGAAAGCTCTCGATCGCTTACGGAGCAGAGGCCGGCGACATGACGCCCGCCCTGACGGAACTCGTCAAGAATTACTGCGGCGATTCGTATATTGTCACGCGGAACTCCGAATCCTCTGAGCGGCTGGAGAAGCTCGGAATCGATTCGCAAGTGGGAACCGACACGGCGTGGACGTTCGAGCCCTTGCCGCGCGAGTATGGCGAATGGGAGCTGCGCAAGCAGGGCTGGCGCGGCGAACCGCTGCTGGTCGTCTGTCCGATCAATCCGTTCTGGTGGCCGGTGCAGGCGTCGTTCGGCAAGTCACTCGCGCGGCTGTGCGGCATGTACCGCAAGAGCCATTACGCCCGCATCTTCTTCTTCCAGTCCGGCCCCGAAGTGGAGCGTAAGTTCGCCCGCTATCTCACCGCGACGGCGAATTCCATACGAACCTTCTGCAAAAAGCGTGGGTACTTCCCGGTCGTTGCGGCCAGCGAACGACTCGATCGGCATGCGATGGAGCGATTGTCGCAGCTTCTGGGCGGGACGCCCAAGTTCATGTCGGGCAACTACGACATCTGTCAGTTTGTCAGCATTCTGCGGTGTGCCGATCTGATGGTTTCGTCGCGGTATCATGCCGTCGTGACGTCGATGCCGGGCGGGGTCGTTTCCGCCGGACTCTCGATGGACGAGCGACTGAATAACCTCATGCACGATCGCGGACACGAACACCTTCTGCTGCATGTCGAACAGGCCGACCTGCAGGAGCGGCTTTCCGTCGTGCTGGAGTCCATGCATCGCAATCAGGACCAGATTCGCGACGAGATCTCGGAAGCGGTCGTGCGGCATCTCGGCTTGATGTCCCAGATGGGACGCTCGCTGCTGCATCACATCGGCGATCGCTATCCCCACTTTGCAGATCAGAACCCGTCGCGCTCCTGGGAAGGCTATCTGCCTCCGTTCAGCCGCACGCTGCATGCGCTCGCGGAAACTCACGAAGAGGCCGTGTCCCCCGTGGCGGCATGACAGGCCGCTCAAGCGGCCACGCAT
>JAHBXU010000114.1 GCA_019636315.1 Planctomycetaceae bacterium
TGTGGCGTGTGAGCGGCCTCACGCCGGGGTGCGAGATTCTCGCGGACAACGAATTCGTTGTGCTGGTACCGCCCGTGCCGAAAGACGATCTGCAGGACGCCCATCTGTTTCGCGTGACGGACGGCTCATTCATCGGCACACACCGCCTGCCCAGTACGATTGTGCGGCAGCGCCATGGAGCCGATTGGGGACGCATGTTTCTGACCATCACCCGTCAGCCTGGGGAGCGTCGCGTCACGATGGCCATGTATGATCCCGTCCGCGAGACGAATGTCTGGGAACGAACGTTCGAAGACCACCCGCTCTGGACGCCGCTCGATGGCTTCGACCTGGTCGTGCTTTCGGAAACAGGCCGGCTGTCGCTGATCAACGCGCTCACGGGCGATGTGCGGTGCGAACGGGACACGGCCATTCCTGCCGATGTGAAATCGCTGGCCGCCGTCGGTCATCCTCACGAATGGTTCGTCTTCACGGAGCGGTCGCAGCCTCAACAACCCCAGGTGAATCTCCTGCCTCCGAATGCCGCGGGCGAGTATCATCTCGTGAACGGTCCGGCCATTGCCTTCGACCGTCGCACGCATGAGCCATTGTGGACGCGCGAGCTGACGAGTCTCCGGGTCGATCCGAGTTTGCCAAGTCGCTGGCCAATTCTGGTGCTGTCGTCCGAAGCATGGTCGACGCCCGTCGATGGTCGCCGACCCAGCCGCTTTCAAAATCTGATGCTCCTGAATAAACGCACCGGCGAGGTCGTCTATGAGGGCGACGGCGACGGACCGTGGCAGGGAACCAGTTGGACGCTCTCTCCAGAGCCGCCGCAAATCGAGCTTTCGATCGGCCGCACGGGACTGGCGGTGACGTTTCGTGAGGAACCAGTCGCATCCGACGGAACGAAGGCAGATGTGCCGAACGCTGCCGCATCGCCGTCACCTCCGCCTCCACCGGAACGACGCATTCCCGCGCCGCCCCGGCCAGCGCAGCCGGACCCGGATGAAAAGTGACATGGAAGCTCTGGCAGACGTGGACGGAACGACATCGCTTTGCGACCGCGCAAACTGGGTGTCGTTTCGTTGTGAGCGCGTGTGGGGATAAGTCGCGGAGCAGGCTTCGCACGGATCAGATCAGAGAAATTCCGCGATGACCGTATCGGCGAGGAATCGGCCGTCGAGCGTGAGCCGTACTCGCCCGTCCGCGAGTTCGATCAGTCCCTCGGTGAGGAACCGGTCGAAAGCGTGAGCGGCGAGATCACGCAGGTCAAATCCGGTGACGGCCGCGAACTCTGTGAGAGGAATGCCGGCCGTCTGCCGCAAACCGAGGAGAACAAGTTCGCGTGCGCGCTGTTCGTCGTCGAGTGTCTCGGATTCTTCCACGGCGGGTTCACCGGCGAGGACGCGGCGGAGCCAGGTCGTCACGCTGCGGACATTCGTCGAGCGCACTCCGCCGAGATACCGCGCTGCACCGGGGCCGAATGCGTAGTAGGAGCTCCCCTTCCAGTAGACACGATTGTGCCGGCAGGAAAAGCCGGCGCGGGCGAAGTTGGAGAGTTCATATTGCTCGAACCCGGCGTTCGGGAGTTGCTCCATCGCGGCCGCGTACATCGATCGTTCTGTTTCGTCGTCGAGGGGCAGGAGTTGTCCGGTCTTGCGTCGCTTCCAGAACGACGTTCCCTTCTCATAGGTCAGTCCATAAGTGGACACGTGTTCGATGGGCAACGTTGTCGCCGCTGCGAGCGTCTGTTCCCAACTTTGCAGCGACTGCCCCGGCACGCCAAAAATCAAATCGATCGAACGGTTGCACAGCCCGCGCTCTCCGAGACGTGCCAGCACGTCGGCGACGTCATCCGGCTGATGATCGCGCTCGAGCACGGCGAGTGCGTTCGCATCCAACGACTGGGCTCCCAGGCTGACACGGTTCACGCCGGCATGGACGAGCGCTGCGATCCGTTCGTCATCGAGATCCAGCGGATTCGCTTCGACGCTCACCTCGGCCGCAGGCGCCAGGCGAAACGTGCGCTGGACCATTGTGAACAGCTGGTCGAGTCGGTCGGGGGGGAGATGGGTCGGTGTGCCGCCGCCGAAGAACAGCGTGTCGATCTCCGGGAAATCCGGGACGGTTCCCAGTTCCATCGCCAGCGCCTGCAGATACGCGTCGATCAGATCGTCGCGACCGGCGATAAGCGGAAAATCGCAGTATCCACACCGATGCCGGCAGAACGGCACGTGGACATAAGCGGCGCGCGGCGACAGGAGTGAGTCATCGCCCATACGAGGCGTCTCGGCGATGCAAACCAGAGCTATTCGAGATCGAGTGTCCGTTGTTTCACGAGTCGGCGCCGACGGGGGCGCTGCTCCCGGTCTTCGAGGCGGATGCCCTCGGCTGTCGACGGTGCACTCGTGAGTGGATTCTCAGCGCCGTCGAGCGCGTCCCCCTCACCAATTCCTGCGAGTCGCTCCTGGGCTCGCTCGGCGTATTGCTCCGAAAGCTCAAAGCCGATGAACTGACGGCCGAGCTTTTTTGCGACAGCGAGCGTTGTCCCGCTTCCCGTGAATGGATCGAGGACAACATCACCCGGACGGGAGCAGGCACGGATGATGCGGCCCAGAATCTGCTCGGGCATCTGGCAACCGTGCCACCCCTTGCGCTCTTTGAAAGTGCCGTTGACGCGCGGGTAGTACCATGTGTCGTGTTCGGGGACGAATGCTTCGGCCGCGTCCTGAGGCCGCAGGATGAAGCCGTCATGCTGGGCGAAGCGCAGCGCGGCTTCCGGATCGGGCACAATCCAGGTGTCGTCCGGCAACCGCCCCTGTGGGTTGGCCCGCTTGTCGCCGTACACCAACTGTCTCGCAGAAGGGATGCGAACCGCCGGGTCGTCGGCCTGGAAGACGAAGTTGCGGGGATCCTTCACCATGTAAAACAGATGGGCGTGCGAGCGTGTGTACTTCGACTTGCAGTTGACACCGAACGTGTAATACCATACGACCCAGCTGCGGCACGAGAACCCCAGTTCCCGCTGCATGAGCACTTTGAGTTCCGCCGCGAATTCGTCGCCGATTGCCAGCCAGAATGTGCCGTCCGGCTTGAGCACCCGCGCGACTTCGCTGATCCACCCGCGGCTCCAGTCGAGATACTCCTCCGCTTTCAGCCGGTCTTCATACACGTCGTATTGATAACCGATATTGAATGGAGGATCGGCGAAGGCCAGATCGATGCTTCCCGCCGGCAACTCCTGCATTCCCGCGATGCAATCCTGGAGACGGACTTCGTTCAAGGCAGGTTTCTCCGTAGTTCTGCTTCTGGATCGATGCGCAATGGAGCGTTGCTTTTGTCCGCTCTCAAGGCGAGTGTATGCGATGGAGGATTGGTGTACAGTCCGAGCGCGTGCCGCGCATCATGGCATCGCATGCGGCGGCTTGACAGCAATGCATCTTTGGCCATGGCATGGAGTGCGTTCCGGGAATCCATTCATTCATGACGGCCGTGCTGGGAATTTCGGCGTTTTATCACGACGCGGCTGCCGCGCTGGTCGTTGATGGACGGATCGTCGCCGCGGTCCAGGAGGAACGCTTCAGTCGCGTGAAGAATGATTCCCGGTTTCCCGAATCTGCGATTACGTTTTGCCTCCAGGAAGCCGGCCTGACAGCGAATAAAATCGATTACGTTGTCTTCTATGAGAAGCCGTTGTTGAAGCTGGACCGCGTGCTGGAGACGTATTGCGCGTTTGCGCCGCGAGGATTCCGGTCCTTCCGTCGCGGCGTGCCGTCGTGGGCGCAATGCAAGCTGCACACGAATCGAGAGGTTCGACGCGTCCTCGGCTGCGGGTTTCAAAAACGGCTGCTGTTTGCCGAACACCACGAATCCCATGCCGCGAGTGCATTCTATCCATCGCCGTTCGATGAAGCGGCCATTCTCACGGTGGACGGAGTCGGTGAGTGGGCGACCGCGACGTGCGGGATTGGTCGAGGACAACGCGTCGAGCTGACGCACGAGGTCCGGTTCCCCCATTCATTGGGGTTGTTGTACTCCGCGTTCACTCATTACTGCGGCTTCGAGGTCGACGCGGGTGAGTACAAGCTGATGGGCTTGGCGCCCTGCGGTACTCCCCGATTTGCGGATGTGATCCTTGAGCGGTTGATCGACCTCAAGCCGGACGGATCGTTTCGCCTTGATCTCTCTTATTTCGACTACTGCACCGGGTTGACCATGACCTCGCGCCGGTTTCATCAGTTGTTTGGGGGCCCGCCGCGTCGACCGAATGCAGCGATCGAAGTGCGACACATGGATCTTGCGGCTTCGATTCAACGTGTGACCGAGGAGATCCTCCTGCGAATGGCGCAGCACGCCCACGAACAATCCGGGATGAGAAAGTTGTGTCTTGCTGGGGGCGTCGCACTGAATTGCGTCGCCAACAGCCGCATTGTGCGAGAAGGAGCGTTTGACGACGTCTGGATTCAGCCCGCCGCGGGGGACGCGGGCGGCGCGCTGGGGGCGGCGCTGCTTGTCTGGCATCAACTGCTGGAGCAGCCCCGTTCGCCGCACCCGGACGATGCCCAACAGGGATCGTTGCTCGGCCCGGAATACCCGAACCATGAGGTAAGAGCGGCACTTCAGTCACAAGGGGCCGTGTTCCACAATCTGGCTGATGATGCCGCGCTTGTTGAACGAACGGCTGCACTTCTCGCGGAGCAGAAAGTGGTCGGGTGGATGCAGGGGCGAATGGAGTTCGGTCCGCGCGCCCTCGGGAGTCGCAGCATTCTTGCCGATGCGCGCAACCCGGAGATGCAACGCGTACTGAACGAAAAGATCAAATTGCGGGAGTCGTTTCGGCCGTTTGCTCCTTCCGTGCTGGACGAGTTTGCGGACCGGTACTTCGAGATGCCGCGCGAGCAGCGCAGTCCCTACATGCTGCTGGTCGGGAGCGTCGCCCAGTCACAGTTTAGAGAACAGAAGGCCTGGGATGCTCGAATGGGGGCGGACAGACTCAACGACGTGCATTCGTCGATTCCCGCCGTCACGCATGTCGACCACTCGGCCCGCGTCCAGACTGTGGATGACGTGCGCCATCCGAAACTGGCCAGCCTTCTGCGCGCGTTCCATGCACGGACCGGTTGTCCCTTGTTGATTAATACGAGCTTCAACATCAAGGACGAGCCGATCGTCTGTTCGCCCGTTGATGCATTCCGGTGCTTTCTCTCGACCGGCATTGATGTGCTGGTCATCGACTCGTATCTGCTGCTGAAATCGGATCAGCCTGCAGACGTGACTTCGCCGACGCCCGCGGGGCCTCATCCTCTCGCGGGCGGCTGGTTTGCAGGCGACGGCGGCGACGCCGCAAACGTCACGGAGGACCCGACACCGCGCCAATTACAAACATTTGGCTGGGGTTTGGCTCTGGCCAGCCTGGCATTGTTCATTGTGGCATTGACGATCGCATCCCGATGGCGCGGCGTCCCGGCCAGCATGGCGGTGGCGTTGTTCACGCTCTTCAGTGCTTACGCCCTTTTTCCACGACTGCGACGTCCCCTGTTGCGGTCGTGGATGATTGCGACGGCTCCGCTCACGTGGTTGAGTTCGCAAGCCGCTTTGGCCGTGACATACTATCTGGTGTTGACTCCGATCGGCGTCTGCCGACGCCTGATTGGTCGCGACTCGATGGCACGGCGCCCCGAGACGTCGTCAACCACGTACTGGCAAGTGCGGCGACCGCCAGCAGACCAGGCGGGGTATCTTCGTCAGTTTTGATGGAACAACTGGCTCTCGCGAAGAGGAACCTGCCCGTGGCCCCACCGTCCGAACCCACGCGTCGTCGCGACGAACTCCAACAGTTGGTCGACACGCCGCCCCCCGGGCTTGCGATCGAGTTCTGGCAGTTTCTGCGGGACAACAAGAAATGGTGGCTGGTGCCGATTCTGTTGGCGCTACTGCTCCTCGGCGCGCTGGCCGTCATCAGCAGCAGCGGACTGGGTCCGTTCATCTATCCGTTTGTGTAAAGGGCCGAATTGTCCGAAGGCAAAGTCGATTGGCGAGAGCGCAGGAAGCGAAATCATCGCGACTCGCTTCTGCGTTTCCGTTCCTCGTGAACGCGTCGGGTTACGGTGCGTCACCGGCGCAGTCAAGGTGAGGTCATCCGTTGAAATCGTCATCGGTACGCGATGCGAAATCTGCGGGGCCAGACGGTTATTCCGGCAGGAGCGGCTCTGCCCGCCGGATCAGCTGCAGGCACAGGCCCCACGGGTCGCGAAGGAAGATCATTTCACTGCCGCCGGGAAGTGCCTGAACATCGCCTTCACGCGTGCAGCCGGCCCGGACCAGCCGCTCGGCATCCACGGCGACATCCTGCGAGAGGAGGGCCAGGTGCAGCGTGCCAGAGTGGGTGTTGGCATAATCCGGCACTGCGAGATCGGTTCTTCCGTAGATCTCCAGAATCACCTGCCCGGTCTCGTCGGCGATGAAATGCGCCCAGGGCGGCTCCATGACGCGACGACGGACTTGGAATCCGAGATGGGCGACGTACCAGCGGGCCATTTCCAACGGGTCGGCCACGTTGAGGGCCATGTGTTCGATGCGCATGGGGCGCTTTCGGTCGAATCGGCGGTCTGACGGACGAAGTGGAGAACGTGCGAGTGAACCGCCAATCGGCCGCATCGATCAGCAATTCAAGATCTCTCGCCGTGACAAACGGGGTTGGATTAAGATACGATGATCTGATCCGAAATACGATCCGGGGAGCCTCTCCAATCCCCTCTCTGATAATTGAATTGAGTTGGCCGACAGCGTCCGGGCGATGCGATGCCGTTGTGCGTTGCAGGGCAGGGGCCTTCGGTCCGCGACTCCTGGCCGTATTTCCTGGGATGGCAAGTCCATGAGCGTCGGCGGCGTGATCACGCATCGCATTCTGGTTGTCGAAGACGATCGGGATGAGGGCGAATTCCTGAAGACGTTTCTCAAAGCGAAGGGCTTTGTGGTTGAGCTTGCGCGCGACGGAGGACAGGCCCATTCCGCCTTCGTCATGCACCGGCCCGACTTCGTCGTCATGGACCTCATCCTTCCGCGCGAAAGTGGCTATGAGGTCTGCGATCGGATGAAAGGGATGGACGACTCCGTCCCCGTGCTGATTCTGACCGCGATTGATTTTGACGATGCGCGGGATCTCGCTCGTCGCGTGAACTCCGACGGGTACATGACAAAGCCCTACGATCCCGACGAGCTGGTGGAGCGGATCCACGAACTTTCAGAGAAAATGTGGCGCCGGACGCACGGCATGGACGAGCCGGCCGAAACCACCGACCGCGTGCACTTCACCTGCGGCGAGTGCGGCAAACGGATGAAGGTCCGCGCGGTTCACCGCGGCCGCACGCTCAACTGTGTGAATTGTGGACAACCGGTCATTGTTCCCCGTCACGACTGATCGGCAGGTTTCCAGGAGTGCATACTGATGATGTGATCGACTCCGTCGCGCAGGACCAACCACGCGAGAAGACCTCAACCTCGGATTCCTGAGACCAGAACCGTTTCGCTTCATTCTTCCGGAAACCAATACTCTTTCACGCACAACGCCCGATGTGGACCCTCGTCGTTGATTCCGGCAAACACCGCGGCCGGCAGGTGCAGCTCAAGGCCGATACCATCGTCGTCGGCCGCTCGGACGATGCGCAGATTCGCATCAGCTCGGGGGAAGTCAGCCGCGAACATTGCACGCTCCTGCCGACGGCGCACGGCGTGTTGGTGAAGGATCACGGCAGCCGCAATGGAACGCTCATTAACGACGAGCGCATTACCAGCCAGGTGCTCCTGGCGCCCGGCAGCACCTTGACGGTTGGGCCGATGCGATTTCGACTGGCCAAGGTTGTGCGGACGGCCACTCGTTTCTCCCTGCCTGTTGAAGGCATGCAAAAACTTTCGGATGACGATATCGCCAGTTGGCTGACTGACGATCAGATCCCGCTCGCCAGCGATACGACGGTCATCGGCGGTGAGGCCGCTGCAACGACCGGGTCGGAGAGCCCTGCGGCCGCGCCGGCGCCCAAACGCTGGGTGCCGCCAGCCAGCCGGGCCAAATTCGATTCGATCGCGGAAGAAGCCGCCGATATTATTCGCCGCCACCGCGAGATGCTCATCGCTGAGGCCGGTCCGGCGGAGACTGCTTAGTGCTGCGTCAGCGACCGGTCGCTGACGCTCGCGGTTCTGAGGGCGCGTGACTGACCGCTGAGTCAGGAACCGATCAATTCATGGGGACGGAGCACGACCCGCTCCCTGTGGCAGGATCGGATGCACGCGCCGCTTCGGCGAGGAGCATCGCCGCGCAGCCGTTTGCAGGAATTGGGGTCCAGCCCTATTCTCTGAGGCGTATCGCAACCCTCTGGAGAAAATGGCATGCCCTATGACGTGTTCGGCGTCGGCAATTCACTGGTCGACATTCAGGCTCACGTGAGCGACGAAGTGCTCGCGGCACTCGACTATGCCAAGGGCATCATGACGCTCGTCGATGGCGGCACGCAGCAGCAGGTGCTCGGCATGCTGGGCAACGCGAAGATCCACCGGTGTGCCGGAGGCTCCGCGGCGAACACCATAGTCGGCATCGCCGAGTTTGGTGGGCAGGTCGCCTATTGCGGCAAGACGGCTCAGGATGAACTGGGAGAGTTCTTCCTGTCCGATATGCAGGAAATGGGTGTCGCCATCAAAGTCGCCCCGACCGACGAAGGCCAGACCGGAACGTGCGTCATTCTCATCACGGCCGACGCTCAGCGGACCATGCTGACGTCACTGGGCGTCAGTGCGGCCCTCGGACCGGATGACGTCGATGAAGAGGAGATTCGGCAGGCGAAGTACGTCTATGTCGAAGGGTATCTGTTCGCGGGGGAGCCGACGCGGACAGCCGCGCTGCGGGCCATGGAACTGGCCGAGACACACGGCGTCAAAGTGGCGTTGACGGTCA
>JAHBXU010001140.1 GCA_019636315.1 Planctomycetaceae bacterium
CGGCTCAGCAATGGTTTGATGAGTTCTCGATCCCATTTGAACACGACCTGATTGACGACATCCCGTTTCCTTCCGACCACTTAAACTCCGAAAGGATAACCTCATGGCGATTCCGACTTCTCGACGTGAGTTCATGCAAGCTGCGTCACTCATCGGCGCGGGCCTTTATCTCGGCGGCAGCCAGGCGATTGCCAAGCCGCGTTCTCCCAATGAGCGGGTTCAATACGGCGCTATCGGCGTCGGCGGCAAGGGACGGTCGGACTCGGCGGATGCAGGCAAACTGGGCGACGTGATCGCCATTTGCGACGTCGATGCACAAACAGTCTCTCAGGCCGCAAAGAATCCCGCGTTCAAAAACCCGCAAACGTTTGCCGATTATCGGGAGATGCTGGACAAACTCGGGGACAAGTTGGATGCCGTGACCGTCTCGACGCCGGATCACAATCATGCACCGGCTTCGGCCTTGGCCCTTAAGCAGGGCATCGCCTGTTTCACGCAGAAGCCGCTGACGCACAGCGTCTGGGAAGCGCGCCGGCTGGCGGAACTCGCCGCTCAGCACGACGTCCCGACGTCGATGGGCAATCAGGGAACGGCAAACGACGGTCTGCGTCAGGCGGCGGCCATTATGAAGGCCGGTCTGCTGGGCAACGTGACCGAAGCCCACATCTTCACCAATCGTCCGGTGTGGGAGCAGGGGAATCCGCGTCCCGCGTCGGTTGCTCCGCCCGATCACGTCAACTGGGATCTGTGGCTCGGACCGGCGCCGTTGCGTCCGTATGCCGCGGGGGTGTACCACACCTTCGCCTGGCGTGGCTGGTGGGACTTTGGCACCGGCGCCCTGGGCGATATGGCCTGTCACACCTTCAATATGCCGTTCATGGGCCTCGACCTGAAGGATCCTGTGTCGATTCAGGCGACCTGCACTGGGCATAACGGCGACAGCTATCCGCAGAAGTCGATCATCACGTTCGAGTTCCCCTCCAACGAATGGCGGGGCCCCGTGACCGTGAAGTGGTACGACGGTGGAAATGCCCCATCGAACGACCTGATCTTCGGCCATAAGCTCGACGGCGGCGACTCGCCGCGCGGCGCCATCATCAAGGGGGATAAGGCCACGCTCTACTCCTGGAACGACTATGCGGCCGAGTTCGTGATGTACGACAACGACGGCAAGGAACTTCCCAAGCCGGAGGTTGAGTACGAGAAGTCCCCCGGGCACTTCGTCGAGTTCCATCAGTCGATCATCGGCGAGCGGAAGCGGGCGACCTCGAACTTTGAGAGCTACGCCGGCAAGCTGACGGAAACGATCCTGCTCGGCAATCTGGCGGTCTGGGCGGCGGCGACCGGTGAAGGCCCCCGCGTGGAATGGGACGCCGACAACCTCCGTTCTCCGAGCCATCCGTATCTGTCGTCGATCGTCCGCCGCGACTATCGCGACGGCTACGAAGTCTGATTCCCGCGGCCTGCGCTCGGCTGCGACACCCGTTGCCGGACAACCCGCCGCCCCGTTGCGGCGGCGGGTTGTCCG
>JAHBXU010001141.1 GCA_019636315.1 Planctomycetaceae bacterium
GCCGCGTCCATCCCCAGGCAACGCAGCCGAGCGCCAGCAGGCGCCCGATCCAAGCCGTCTGGGGAAGCGTCAGCCACTGCGTCAACACCCCCACGGTCTGATAGAAGACGCGGTGCGGATTCGACGACTCCAGAAACAGATCACCCGCGCACCAGTCCGGCTGCCAGTAATTCTTCGCTTTGCAGAGGTAGTGAGGCTCGTTGACGGAGGGGACCGGTCGGCGGATGGCCGAAGAAATCACGAAACTCAACAACACCGCAAGCACGACCCACCCGGATTGCCGCCAGAGCGGCACGCCCTCAGCATCCGACCGCACTCTCAGGGACGACGCGGTGCATGGCGAGGGAGCGTCCGAATCGCCGGCTTCCGGGGAACGGGGGTCGACATTCACTTGCCGGATTTCTTGGCCGGCTTTGCAGCCGCCTTCTTACTTGCAGCCTTCGACTTGACCGACTTCTTGGCGGCAGTCTTCGTGGTTGCCGCCTTGGTTGATCCGGCCGCGGCCTTCGATTCCACTGTCTTTGCGGCTGGAGTTTTTTTGGCCGCCTTCTTCGATCCCGCTTTCTCCTTGCCGAAGACTTTGTCCCAGTTGCTCCAGAACTCCGGCGTTGCTCCGGTACGCACAATCGGGCCGCTCATGGGACGTCGCTCCTCGTAGATCAGATCGTTTGGGGGGAATAATTCTGAAAACGCGCCGCAAGATGTAAAAAGGCGTCCCGTGGATTGTCAAGCCCGTGCGCCATGTGCGGTGACTTCGGCACCTCCGACGATTCGCTGGCAATCGTTGAGCCTTGTATTGAAACCAACGATCACCTTACCTTGTCGGTCGTCGCCGATGACCCACGGCGGCTCCGAAACATCCCGCATTCGACCTCATTCAATCCGTCACGTTCTATGGAGTTTTCGGATCACGACGCCGGCGCCCGATTTCGCAAAGCCTGGCAGGCTGTCGCGATCGCCCGTTCCGTTTCCTATTCGCTGTTTACGTTCGGCGAGTCGGAATTGCCGTACTTTCTGATTGTCGACGCAGCACAACCGCGCGAGCCGGTCAGCGTGACGCAGGGTGAAGTTCGCATCACTCGCCCGTTGATTATCACGCCGCACAACGCGCGCCCCGAATTGCGCGGGTTCTTCGAGGATCACGAGTTTGACGACGTCGTCGATTTTCTGCTCCAACGGACAGCCGCGTTCTCGCACCTCAAGTTCAGCAATCAGCATGGGCCCGCTCAGATCGTGAGCGACAGTGTTGAAGAGGTCGTGGCCCGTTTGAACCATCGTCTGGATTCCGAAGAGGAGGACCGGATGGCGATCCTCACCGCCCCCCATGGACTGGGCGGTCTGGCCGTGTTGCGGTATGCGGCAGAACGCGTCTGGCAATCCGCCCCGGATAACATCCAGGAACTCCGTGAGCGCGGATTTCTTCCGGACGAATAATAATCGGCCAGCCTTTTCTGCAGGGCGGCAGCTCTCTACGGCGTTGGGGACTCGGCTCGTTTGACGATCACGACTCCGATCGCCGGCGGCTCG
>JAHBXU010001142.1 GCA_019636315.1 Planctomycetaceae bacterium
ATGGGGATCGAAGCAACTGGTCAGCGCGGTGAGATAGATCTCCAAAATGTCCATTCGCTCCATCTGATCAGCACTCAGCTTGAGATTGCGATACCGCTTGTGCAGTCGCTCGCGAATCTCCTTGACGTCCTCGCCAGCCAGCTTCAGCGTGAGGACGTCATACTTGATGCGTTTCCGCCAACGGTCGTGAATCTCGGCGTCATCGGCGGCCCAGGTGATATCATCCGCGCTGGTCGGCATCGACTCGTCGACCGTGAAGTCGAAGTCCTGGTCGATCAATTCGTTGGCCAATGCCACGCGTTCCGCCAACCGCTTGCGGTAAATCTCAAACACCTTGTAAGCAAAGTCGACGTCCCCCTTCTTGATGGAGTCGTCCAATGTGGTCCGCGCGTTTGCAAAGCCATCGATATCGGACTTCAGAAAGTACAGTTTGAGGGGGTCGAGGTCTTTGAAGAACCGCTTGAACAACTGCTCCGATGCGGCATCGTCGATGGTCACACGATTGATGTGAAACCGCGGAACAATGCGCGCCACCAGTCCGGTGATCTCCTGTTCCTGGGGTGCGGCGGCCGAAAACGGCTGCGCGAAGAACGACATCCCGAGCAGAAGCGCCAAGGCGATGACGACGTTGTTGGAAGCACGAGACGGTCTTCTGCGGATCATGGAATTCCTCAGCAAAAGCCAGGAGACAAGCGTCCGGCATTCCTCGTTGCCCGGGGAGTGCGGCACGACCCGTCTCGTCGAACAAAGGTCGGGATCAACGACTTACGGGATTGGCCTGATTGATGGTCCATTCGCCGCAAGTCTCATCATGCTATCGGATCGACCGGAATCGCTCAAGACGCACTTGTGGCGTCCTGATGGTGCGAATGCATTGGCGAGCAATAGGTTGCGCGCATTTCCGGGCGGGTGGGAAGGAATCATTTTCGTAGACCGGACAGCCTGTGTGCCGGGATTTACGGATCGCCCCACGTTGCGTGGGCATCGAGCCGGCCGGCCCACCGGCAGTTGTGCTCCCTCCGGAACAATCGCCATAGGCAGCGTACCCGCCTCGTTCGTCGTGACGAATCTGCGGAAGCGCCGGAGTTTGACGGCGACGGGGAGAGTGCGACGGAACGCGGGCTACGCTGCAGTGGGAGGACGCTCCGTGTCATGCCGCGCTGCACTGCAGAGCAGGAGGCCGAAGTGACACCGCACTGCAGACTCCCGACGTTGGACCGCCACGCACGACTGACTTCAGATTCCATGAGTATCGATTGGGAATCCCTTCGCCGCGCCGCGCTGGACTCGGCGCCGTTTCCTGGACTACCGGACGGTGTGCAACTTCCCGCTTTGCCTGGCGCGGTCACGGCATTCATCGAACGCTGCGCCGATCCGAACGCCCCGGCGAAAGAGCTTGCGTCGATCGTCGAGTCCGACTCGGGCCTGACGTGCGAGCTTTTGAAGTATGTCAACTCGGGTGTATTTGTCGGTCGTCGAAAGATCGCCAACATCATGCAGGCCATCGCGTCATTGGGCATCCGACA
>JAHBXU010001143.1 GCA_019636315.1 Planctomycetaceae bacterium
GCGGGCTTCCTCGACTACCGGATGCCGGTGGCTTCCGACCTGCCGATGATCGATACGGTGATCGTCGAGGTGCCGAACGAGAAGCATCCGCAGGGCGTGCGCGGCGTTGGCGAGGTGCCGATCGTGCCGCCTCTCGCAGCAGTCGCCAACGCGATCCATAACGCCGTGGACCTGCGCTTCTACGAGCTGCCGATGTCGCCGCCGAAGGTTCGCAAGGCGCTGAAGGCGGCCGAGCCGGTGACGAAAGTGGCCGCAGAGTAGCGCCGCCGCGCTGCGGTTGTGCGGGAAGAGGCGTGCCGTCTCCTCCCGCACTGCCAATTCACCACCCGCCGCTACTTCTTGCGCGGGTCGCCCGGGGCCAGCGGATCGCGCGCGAGCACTTCCTCGATACGCTTCGGATCGACCGCGATCTCGACTTTGGCGCGCTCGACCTGGAGCTTCATCGCCACGCGTGAGTCCTGCCCTTCCCAGCCGCGCCCCATCGCCTCGCTCATCTCCAGATAGGCGAGATTGGACAGGCGCATCGGCACGCCCAGTTCGCGGCCGAGCTCCGTTGCGAGTGTCATGTCCTTGTAGGCGAGCTTGAGGGCGAACGAGGGCGGCTCGTACTTGTTCTGCAGGAATTGGTCTACCAGCCGGTCGAACGTGCGGCTGCGTCCGCCCGCACCCGTGCGTACCGCTTCCCACAGCGCCAGCGGCTCGACGCCACCCTTGACGCCCATGGTGAAGACCTCCGCCAGCGCCGTCTGAATCGCGTAACCGGCGCAGTTATGTACGAGCTTCGCAACCGATCCCGCACCAATGTCGCCGATGTGGCGCGCCTGGTCGGCGAACGCGTCCAGCAGCGCCTTGTGCTCGGTGAAGCTTGCCTTGTCGCCGCCGATCCAGATTGCGAGCCGGCCCGAGCGGGCGCCGCTCGGACCGCCGCTTACGGGTGCATCGAGGAAGTGGCAGCCCTGGTCGTCGAACTGAGCCGCAATCCTGCGGACCATGCTCGGCGCGTTGGTCGAGAGATCGAACACGGCGGCGCCCTTCCTGAGCCCACCGAGGAGACCGGTTGCTCCATCAAGCGTGACAGCCTCGACTTCCTTTGGTCCTGGCAGCGATAGGAATACGACATCGCAGGACTGCGCGAGCTGACGCGGGCTGTCGGCCCACTGTGCGCCCTTGGCCAGGAACGGCTCCGCGGTTTCCCGGCGGACGTCGTGGACAACGAGCCCATGATTGGAGCTTTCGAGATGGCGCGACAGGTTGGCCGCCATGTAGGCGCCCATGGTGCCGAGGCCGATGAATCCGACTTTCATTTCTTCTGCTCCCGTACCTTCGATCGAAACTGCGACGCCTAGAGGCCGGTGTGTACGAACCCGGCCCAGAAATACGGGTGCGCGAAGGGGCGTGCGCGCTCGCCAGCCTGGCCGCCGGTGCGCTCCGCCGGCCTGATCCAATGGATCGTGCTGCTGTTGCGCGACCGGCGTAGCGCTTCCGGCGACAGCTCGCGTGCCATCTGCGCGGCAAGCTGCGG
>JAHBXU010001144.1 GCA_019636315.1 Planctomycetaceae bacterium
GTACCCGGCGACGTTCCCGGAGTCCCTGATTGATCCTGCTGTCAGCAGTCTGATATCGCGATCAATTTGCGATCAACGCTTCCGATCGTTCCGCCACGCTGCCGGTGTGGCCCCGGTGAGTTTCCGGAACGTCCGCCCAAAATGGACCGCGTCGGCAAAGCCGGTCGCCTCAGCCACCTGATCGAGCGTCGAGTGCGTGTCAAGCAGCAGAGCTTGCGCGCGGCGGATGCGCGCGTCGAGTTGCCAGCGATAGGGGGCCATCCCGGTTGAGACCTTGAACGCCCGACTGAAGTGTGATTGAGACAGGTTCGCCACCGCCGCCAGGTCCGCCAGATCGACGTGCTGCGGCAGATGCGCGTCCAGGTACTCGATGACTCGCCGGAGTTGCCACTGCGAGAGGCCGCTGACTTTCTCCGGGATGGAGGCCGACCGGTCCGCGAAGAGCCGGGCGGCAATCGCCGCAGTCAGTCCGTCGCCGTAGAGCTGCGCCGACGGGTCGGGGTCGTGCATGGCATCGGAGAGCAATCGGACCAGGGACCAGAGGCGGTCGTCGGAAAAACGCAGCCGGGGCGTGGTGGACGCCGTGGTGTCGATGGCGGTGCCCATCCGCTCGCCCAGCACCGCGAGATTGAAGGTCAGGGTGGCGTCCTTGACGTAGCGGATGTCGTCGCTGTAGCCCCACGATTCATGCCCGGCCGGAGCGAAGTGCATGTGTCTGGGGAAGTGGGCGATTGCGCACGGTTTGTTCTCGCGCAGCCGCGGCTCACAGCGTCCCCCGACCTCTTCCAGCACCACGCTGAGGCGGAATTCAGTTTCATAGGGGAGGCGATGGACCACCCGACCCTTGCAGTGGAAGTCGGCGACGCACACACCCACTCCGTTCCAGGCGCGCTGCGAAACAGACAGGCTCAGTACGTTCTCGGGCAACGGGATCGGTTGGATCGCGTCGGTGAGCATGGTCGTGTCTCCTCAATGCTCAGTACGGAAGGCCGTTCGAGACGGAGGGTGCCGTGGCGGTGACTCCTCGTTCCAGCATTCTGCTCCTCGCGTCGGGGGCAGATAATTTCGGCCTGCATCACGCCCCGCGAGCGTCGATACAGCCCCCCGATCCTTTGGTCGCGGCTTGGCCGCATCTTGGAGAGTAAGAAGATGTCGAACGGTGCGCCAAGCAAACCGAGGTGCGTCTTCGCTGGCACGCGGCTGCCTGAATGTTGAGTTTGCCCGTTCAGCGCCTGAGCGGCTGTCCGAGAAGGGTCTGATGCAACATGAAGAGTTGGGCTTTGGAGGTGGAATCCAGCCTGACTCGGGTAATGCAAGCGAGAGGACGCCAGTTGAACTTTTTGTCATCGGCGTGTCAGCCTGGGAAGACCGTGCTCAATTACGGCTGGAACACCTCAAGTCTTGATGTGGTCATGGGTTGCCTTTCAATCTGAAACATGCGTCGATCGATGTGACCGACGCAGATTCGCGCTCCAGTCCTTCAGACCAGAGCCGGTCAACTGCAGCCGCGGGTTAGGCTGTC
>JAHBXU010001145.1 GCA_019636315.1 Planctomycetaceae bacterium
ACGCCCGAACCGTCGTCGGGGGGCCGCGAACTGGCACACACCGGCGGGTTCCGCCGGCCGTCAAGGGATTGAACGGTCTGACGGTTAGGACGCGAGTTCCGCTCGGATGACAAGGACTGTCATCGGAGCAGGACGCCATATCGAGAACAACGTTGCCGCAGGTCGCCGGTGCCCACCGGTCGACCTGTGTTGCTTTTGAGCGGGCCGTTTCCCATCGTTCAAGTACCGCCACTCCGCACAAGGAAGTCATTCCCACATTGAGTTCCCAACGCCGCGGTTGGATTGCGCCGTTTGGAAGCGCGAGTGGCAATTGCTCGATCGAATGCGGAATTGAGTTTGAGCCACGAGTCGAAAGACGCTTCCATTGATCGCAATGATTGCGTTGGAATCGGACGCTGGCGGTATGATTCTGGTGGGTGGAACTTTCCGAAGGAATGGGGGAAGTCACCATCCGCGGGACTTGAATGCAAAGACTCGCTCCCTGAATGCTGGTTTGCACGCAGGGTGACGAATATCCAGGCTCGGCCAAGGCAGCGACTTCTGATGAGCGGCACCGATGACGCAGAGTGGACTCGGCAACTGCCTCAGTTGATCCGTGCTGCGTGCCTGTGGGAGGCAACCGCGCCAAAACCGGGAAATGTTCATCCCGGGGCATCGTTTGCCGACGTGTGCTTCGAAGACTTTGCACGTTCGGCCGAAGTCGCCGCGCCGGTGCTCGCCAGTTCCGCCCGTCTGGGCGTGGGACGAGCGATTCGCGAGACGGTGGCTGCGACGCAGCGTGCCATCGGGAAAAATACGAATCTGGGGATCATTCTCCTCCTCGCACCGCTCGCAGCGGTTCCTTCAACCTCCACCCTCGCTGACGGAATTGAAGTCGTCCTGCAAGGACTCACGGTGGAGGATGCGGTGCACTGCTATGCCGCGATCCGCGAGGCACGCCCCGGCGGCCTGGGAGGAGCCGCCCGCGAAGATGTCGCGAATGCTCCGACCGTCACGCTCCGCGAGGCGATGCAGATGGCCGCCGACAGAGATACCATCGCCGCGCAATATGTGAACGGATTTTCCGACGTGCTGTGTCGCGGCATCACGATTCTGCAGCACGCCTGGCAAGGCGGTAATGATGTGCGGAGCGCGGAAGCGGCCATCGTTCGACTCCATCTCCAGTTGATGGCCGAGTTGCCGGATACACTGATCGCGCGTAAGTGCGGCAGGGAGACAGCCGAGGCGTCGGCGCGGCGCGCTCAGACAGTTCTGGACGCGGGCTGGCCGCACGCGGATACCGGACGGAAGGCGCTCAGCGATTTGGACGTCTGGCTCAGAAGTGACGGCAATCGCCGCAATCCGGGAACGACGGCCGATCTCGTCGCGGCGACCATCTTCGCTGCGCTGCGCGACGATCGACTCGCGTTTCCCGAGATCACCTCGCGTCCCGGGTGACCCGCATGGGGCCGGAGTCGTCACCGGCAGGGACGTGGCACGCGTTTCGCGTGATACGGCTGCCTGCGATCATCGCTCACCTGG
>JAHBXU010001146.1 GCA_019636315.1 Planctomycetaceae bacterium
CTGGGCTGCGTCGCTCACCATGGGCGCCGGCCAGTTCTGCACCAACCCGGGTATTGCGATCGTAAAGGATGGCTCCGACGCGGACAGGTTCACGGCTGCCATGAAGCAGGCGCTCTCGCAGATTGGGCAGCAGACCATGCTGACCGACGGAATTGCCGAAGCCTACCGTAGAGGTCAGGCGAAATTTGCCAGCCACGCCGATGTCACGCCCGTGATCGTGACGACTTCCAGCGAGAGGTCAGCCCTGCCCAATCTGTTCGAGATGTCGGGCGATGATTTCATCTGCAACCATGCGCTGCACGAAGAGGTGTTCGGCCCCCTCGGGCTGGTCGTACGGGTCAAATCGATCGAGGAGATGGAGCGGATTGCCGCTGATTTCGAGGGTCAGCTCACGGCGACGATCCACATGGACGCTGCCGATGTCACCGACGCGAAGCGCCTCGTCCCTGTCCTCGAACGGCGTGCGGGTCGGCTGATCGTCAACGGTTTCCCAACCGGTGTCGAAGTGGTCGATTCCATGGTTCACGGCGGCCCCTACCCGGCCTCGACGAACTTTGGCGCGACGAGCGTCGGAACGATGTCCATTCGACGTTTCCTGCGGCCCGTGAGCTACCAGAACTTCCCGCAGGAACTGCTGCCGGAGGATTTGGGCTGACCGCACCGGCTGTCCGGGCACCAAAGTAATCCACCCGCCGCGCGATCAGCGCAGCGCACCGGACGCCCCGGCTTCGATCCGCCGCCAGGCCGCGGGCGGCGTTCCGACAGATCGCTTGAATTCACGGTTGAAGTGATAGACGTCGCAGAAGCCGCATATCTCGGCGATCTCGGCGAGCGGCATCGTACTGTCGGCGATCAGCGACTGGGCATGCGTCAGCCGCTCACGAAGCAGCCATTGATGCGGACTTGTCCGCAGATGCTTGCCGAACAGCCGCCGGAGTTGCGAGGCGCTGACCTTCGTCAGTTCTGACAGGTCCTCGCTGCTCCACGAGCGACCGAGATCGGCCCGCATCGCAAGAATGGCGTCCGCCAGCACGTCGGGTACGCGCTGCCGCTCGTCGGTCCATCTGGCCTGATCGACCATGATCAGGAATTCGCCGACCATCTGGTTGAGCCTCAGGTCGAGATTGGCGGCCCTGCCACTCATCGCGTGAAAGAGTCGCTCGAACCACGTCTGCATCGGGACGCTGTCCGGCACGGTTACGCGGCAGACGCCTCCCCCGAACAGCTTCTCGCGGATCGACGGACCGTCAGGCCCCTCCAGCCGAAACCACAGCAGCGTCCACGGGTCGTTCGGGTCGGCGCGGTGCGTGTGCCTCCGCTCGTTGCCGATCCAGGCAAGCTGCCCCGCTTCGACGCGGAACTCGTGTCCGAGCGTTTCGACGAAACCGCTTCCGGTCTGGCAATAGAGGACATCCTGACCGACGTGGAAATCGCGTGACACGTGGTAGTCGAACGCCGCCGCGACCCTGCCCGCGCGCAGGACCGTATATGCCCCACGGGTCCATCCTGCCTCAGGAACGT
>JAHBXU010001147.1 GCA_019636315.1 Planctomycetaceae bacterium
GACGGTCAGCTGGGACCAGCGGTCGGTTTGTGTGTACGCAGCACTGCGGAGTTCGACGTCCAGCGGCCTTCCGGTGCGCGGGTCGATCTGATTCGGCAGCCGCACGCGCATCGCCAGAACGACGCCGGGACGGTCGGCCAGCACCCAGACGGAACCGGTCAGCTCGTCGTGCGCCAACGATCGATCGACGGGATGGTCGAGCCGCGCCTGGGTCTCGTTTGACGTCGTGCTGATGCGGAACTCTTCGCAGCCGTGGCCGCTATGGGCCACCTCAAAATTGCGACGATGGCTCTGCAGCTGAACGAGCGGATCTTCAATTCGTACCTGCCAGGTGGTTCTGGACGACTCGAAGTCCTGACTCGAATCGACCGCCTCACAGCGCGGTAGTCCCACCGCTGTCATCATCGACAGACACAGCAGCATCCCGACGGCCATGACGTCCCACCGGCCAGGCGAGGTTCGACGGCGAGTGGCGGGCCCGTCCATGGGCGAGGCAATCGTCAAACAAGTGGGATTCGGACATTGCCGTGCGGCAGGAGTCCCTGGGCCGCAGGCGAATGAATGGGTTGGTCGTCGTCGCTGTCCCGTCTCGGTTTAGATTTCAAGCGATCGAGACTGTCGCGTTGTAGCGGATTGCGGCGATCACAGCCAGATGAATGTAACCCGCATCCTGCCAGTGTGTTGCGATGGAAAGGCTCGTTGCATTGATCGCGAGGGATGGGCAATCAGACTTCCCACCCGTTCATAACTCACTGAGATGTCAACGAGTGCCGTTTCCAAATGCCGAGTGAGTTGCCGACTCGAGACGACCCAGTGAATCCTCCAAGATGCCCCACAAGCCGTATTTTATTGCATCTGCTTTTGTGTCAATGACTTACGACATGTGTTTTACTCCACCGGTGCATTCGCCTCACAGCCTTGGGGCGCGGCACAGATAGGATGCGGCCGCTCCCTGCTCCGCCAGCCCATTCGCAGGTGTGTTAAAGTCAACGGCAGCACGCCGATTCGATCAGGCATGCTTCGCTTCGCCCTGACGTCACGCGATTCACGCGCGGCGGCGTTTCGGCAGATTCTGCCGTCGAGGTCGGTGGTCGAGGGGGTATCTCTGGCAATCATCGCCGGTCGTCGGCTATAAGCCGCGCCACGATCGAGCCTCACTCGGTCCCTTCCTCTCGACTCTCAATCCGACCCCCAACTCGACGTGACCGCTCCCCGCTGACATTCCGTCGGCGGTGGACTCGGCGTCGTCACATCCTCCAGGCCGCGATCGCCGGTTTCCCCGGCCCGGTCGCGGCGAAGGCGTGTCTGTATGCCCTCCCGCAACTCCCGCGTCGTTCATCTGTCTTGCCTGATTCTGGTCGCTGCGGCTGCCGCCGGATGTAATGCGGTGCCTATGTATCAATATCGGCAAAGTCAGATGCAATCTTTCTCTCTTTACCAACAGAATCAGTCGATGGCCGGACAAATGGCGGCCGAGCGACAGCAGTTCGAGCAGATGGCCGCTCAGATGCAGGGCGAGC
>JAHBXU010001148.1 GCA_019636315.1 Planctomycetaceae bacterium
CCACCGACCGCGATCCCGCACGCGCATGCTAAAAAAACCAAACCACCGGACGCTTACCGTACTGGAACGCCTCAGTCACGCCGCTGGCATCGGTCACAGACGTCAGCGCGTGCCGGGTCTGTGGGCTGCCCGTGGTGTCGTAGGTGTAGGTCGTGGTGCCGCCGACCGTGGATACGGAGAGGAGGTAGGTGTTGGTCGGGTCGTAGGTGTAGGTCGTGACCCGCCCGGCCGAGTCGGTGATGCGGCTGATCCGACCGCCGGTGTAATCGAGTGTCAGGCTCGCGCCGTTGGAGTGTGTGAGTTTCGTCAGACGCCGGGGGGCGTTGCTCGGGTACTCGGCCGTGATCCGGTTGCCGTTCAGGTCTTCGATGTAGCTCACGCCGCCGATGCGGCGGAACACGTACTTTTCGCCCGTCGCTTCGGTCAGCACCCAGTTTTCGTTGGCATCCTTCGTGAGACGGCCGGTGTCCTCCGGGGCGGAGAGGAACCTTCGGTCGTTGCGGAGGTCCGGCTCGAACCGCCGCTGGTTCATGGAGCCGTCGGTGATCGTGACGATGTCGAAGGCGTCCACGTTCAGGTACAGTTGCCACGGCGAAAACCAGCCCCGGCCGAACGGCCCGTCGACGTGCCGCTCCACGATGCTCGACGCGAACTCGCGGCTGAACTCGAGCGCGAGACCGGGGGTCGGGATGCTCGCGTCCGTGGCCGAGGCCGGCGAACCGATGGCGCTGAGACCCATCGCTTGCATGACTTCGTAGCCGTAAAGTTCGCTCACGTCGCGGACGGTGTGACCGAGGCGGCTCAAGTAGGCCGCGTTCTGGCTGAGCATCTGGATGTATTCGCCCCAGGTGCTGCCGATCTGGGCGCGGAGGTTCGCCCCGACTCCGGCCCAGGCGTCGTCACGGATCCACGCCGGCCGGAGAGTCGGCAACAGCACGCTCCAGTCAATCGGGGTCGAGTCGTTGGCACTGCTGATGCGGATTTCGAGTTCGATGATGCCGTCCGTCAGATCCCAGGGACGTGCCAACCCGGCGAAGTAGATCGGTACTTGGATCCGCTCGCCCGGTTGCAGCACGCCGGGTGTGGAACCATTGGCATAGAGTTGCACGCTATCGCCGAAGCCGATCGGGGGGGTCACATTCGACCAGGCTGCGGTTGTCAGGACGCGGCTGTCCAGTGAGAGCAGCGGCTTATCACTGCCGTCCGGATCGGCCGAGCGGACAGTCAGAATCGGGGCGGCCATGGCCGCGTTCCCGGTGTTGGCGTACTCCACATAAATCGTCGACTGAGCGTTGAATCGACCGAGGACGGGCGGCATGATCAGCCGGGTGACCAGGTTCGGCTGACCTTCCGGCTCGACAGTGAAGGCATTCGGTCGTGTGGCTGTCGCCCCGCTCGGGAGGCTCACTCGCAGGCTATAGCTGCCGACCGGGATGCCGTTCAGGTTGAACGTGGCGGTGATCCGCGTCGTGGAGTCGAGGCTGACCGTTTGCGCGGTCAGTGGCACGCCGCCCGCTGAC
>JAHBXU010001149.1 GCA_019636315.1 Planctomycetaceae bacterium
CGATCTGGCCGTCTTTCCGGTCGAAGTCGCGGTAATTTTCGTTGCCGGATTTCTCGTGTGGCGAATTCACCAGATGCAACTGGTCAAAGCAGGATTTCGCGAGGAACCATCTGGCGAGTTCCAGCACGTCTGACCGATCCCTGACGAGATCAATTGGATGAAGGCCATGTCACAGTTTCGAACCTTTCCCTGCGGTCAGACGCGGCGGGAGTTTGTGTGGGAGATGGGGGCCGGGTTCGCCGGGACGGCGCTCGCGGCCCTGCTGGCCGGCGATGGGTTCTTCTCGCGGCTGGGGAACGCCGGTGAGCGACCGCTTCCTGACGGGCGCGGCGCTGACGTGCACGCTTCCGATGGGATGGCTCCCAGGCGGGTGCATTTTGCGTCGCCGGTCCGCAGCGTGATCTTTTTGATGATGAACGGCGCGCCGAGCCAGGTCGACACGTTCGACTATAAGCCGGAGTTGGAGAAGTACGCGGGGAAGGAACTGCCCCCAGACAAAAAATTCATCAACTCCGGCGGTCGGAAAATGGGGTTTCTCACCCCCGCGTTTCGGCCGTTCCGCCCCAGCGGAGAGAGCGGGCTCTTAATCTCCGATTACTTCCCCAGAGTGCGCGAGCACGCCGATAAGCTGGCGGTCATCAACTCGTGCCATACCGACAGCCACGCCCATGGGTCGGCCCTCGTGGCGATGAACACCGGCAAGACGTTCATCGGCCGGCCGTCGCTCGGCAGTTGGGCCGTGTACGGACTGGGGACCGAGAACCAGGATCTGCCGGGATATGTGGTGATTCTCGATAAACGCGGCGGACCCATCAGCGGGCAGCCGAACTGGTCGAGCGGGTTCATGTCGGCCGCATACTCTGGAACGCTCTTCCGTCCCACCGGCACGCCGATCCTCGACCTCGAAGGCCCGTACGATCGCGCGGCCCAACGGGAACAGCTTGACCTCCTCCAGAAGCTCAACTCTGAGCATCTCGCATCCCGTAAGGGGGGCCAGCAACTCGCCGACCGCATCAACTCCTACGAGCTCGCCTATCGCATGCAGGCGGCCGCACCGGAAGCGGTTGACCTCTCTCAAGAGACGGAGCAGACGCAGCGGGCGTACGGCGTCGGGCAGGTGCCGACGGACGAATTCGGCCGCGATTGCCTGATCGCGCGACGCCTCGTCGAACGAGGCGTGCGGTTCGTGCAACTCTACTCCGGCGGCGGGCATCTCGAAGAAACCTGGGACGCCCATGAGAGCGTCGAAAAGAACCACGGCCAGCATGGAGCGGAGGTCGACCAGCCGATCGCCGCGCTCCTCATCGATCTCGACCAGCGCGGCTTGCTCGACAGCACACTGGTCCTCTGGGGCGGCGAGTTTGGTCGCATGCCGTTCAGCGAAGGACAGGGGGCTCCGGGCCGCAATCACAACCCCTACGGCTTCTCCATGTGGTTGGCCGGCGGCGGTGTGAAAGGGGGCGTCAAGTACGGCGAGACGGACGAGTTCGGCTTTGAAGCCGTCACGAACAAAGTCCACC
>JAHBXU010000115.1 GCA_019636315.1 Planctomycetaceae bacterium
ACAAGCGATCACGCAAGATCGACGAACTGCTCCAGCGGCGCGAGTTCACCGAGATCCTCGTTTCCAAGTGGGCCGAATGGTTGATGATGCGGTCCTCCAACGAGGTCCCGTATAAGGGTGTCGTGCTCTACTACCAGTGGCTGGCCGATCAGATCGCCGCCGACGTGCCGCTCGATGAGATGGCCAGGGCGCTGCTCGCGTCCGACGGCGGGACGTTCGATACACCGGCGACCAATTTCTATCAGATTGAGCGCGACTCGCTCAAAGTGGCGGAGAACGTCGCACAGGTTTTCATGGGCATGCGAATTCAGTGCGCCCAATGCCACAACCATCCGTTCGATCGCTGGACGCAGAACGACTATTACAACTTCGCCGCGTTCTTCTCTCAGGTCGGCCGCAAGGGGACGGAGGACTACCGCCAACAGATCGTGTTTAACAGCGGAGGAGGGGAAGTGAGGCACCCTGTCACCGGGCAGAATGCGCAAACCGTGTTCCTCGGCGGCGGCCCGGCGGATACGGCGGGCAAGGACCGCCGCAAAGTGCTCGCCGAATGGCTCGCCTCGCCGCAGAATCCGTACTTCGCCACGAACTTCGCCAACCGCATCTGGTCGCATTTCTTCGGCATCGGCATTGTCGAACCGGTCGACGACGTGCGCGTCAGCAACCCGGCATCCAATCCGGAACTGCTGGACGCACTCGCGGCACGGTTCACGGAATCCGGCTATGATGTCCGCGGTCTGGTGCGCGACATCTGCAATTCCAAAACGTACCAACGTTCCACGCTTCGCAATGACAGCAACATGACGGACGAACTGAACTTCGCCCATCAGAACATTCGCCGCATCAAGGCGGAGTCGATGCTCGACATCATCAGCCAGGTGACAAATACCAAGGACAAGTTCCGGGCGCTGCCGCTCGGCGCCAAAGCGACTCAGATCGCTGACGGGCTCACCAGCAGTTACTTTCTGACCACATTCGGCCGTGCGACCCGCGAGACGGTGTGCTCCTGCGAAGTCAAGATGGAACCGACATTGTCACAGGCGCTGCATCTGATGAACGGCGACACCGTCAACGCCAAGATGCAACAGGGAGGGGTGCTCAAGTCTCTGCAGGACGCGGGGCTGGAGCCACCGCAGGTCGTCGGGCACCTCTACGTCGCCTGCCTGTCGCGGACACCGACGCCGGAGGAATCCGCCGCACTGGGGCCGTTGTTCGCCGACGGCGCCGACGTCAATCAGGGCCTCGAAGACATCTTCTGGGCGCTCCTCAACAGCCGCGAGTTCCTGTTCAACCACTGATGCATTGCCGCACTCTCGTTCATCTGCATATTTCCAATGTGCGGCTGAATGCTGATCGCCGACAACGTTCGCATTTCTGAGTTCGATGAGTCGTTCCCGCATGTACCGAATTTCGATGATCGGCGTCGTGACCCTTGTTTGCGGCATGGTCATGCCGGCCACTGCCGATGACGCTGCAGCCGAGAAGGTCACGTTCCAGGATCACGTGCTGCCCATCTTTCGCGCCCGGTGTGGATCGTGCCATAACGCGAACGACAAGAAGGGCAATCTCGTCCTTGATGATTACGCGGCACTTCGAGCCGGCGGCGGATCGGGGGAAGTTGTCGAACCGGGCGACCTCGACGCGAGCTACTTGTGGTCGCTGGTCACGCACGAGTCCGAACCGGCCATGCCGCCCGGACAGCCGAAACTGCCGGAAGCCGAACTGGCGACCATTCAGAAGTGGATCCTCGGTGGACTCCTGAAGGACGCCGCCAGCAAGGCGGATCTGCCGAAGAAGTCGACCATCTCCCGCATTGAAGTCAGCACCGAACGCCCCCCCGGCCCGCCGCCGCTGCCGGCCCAGTACCTCGGTGAACCGCTGACCATTTCCCCAAGTGCGAACACGGTGACGGCACTAGCGGTCAGTCCCTGGGCGCCGCTCGTCGCCGTGTCGGGGTATCAGCAGATCGCGCTCTACGACACGCGCGATCTGCGTCTTTGGGGCGTGCTGCCGTTTCCAGAGGGACAGCCGCATGTTCTCAAGTTCAGTCGCAACGGCGCGCTGCTCATGGCGGGCGGAGGCCGCGGCGGGGAATCCGGCCGGGTCGTCGTCTTCGACGTGATGACCGGAGAGCGGCGAATTGAAGTCGGCAGCGAATACGACGCGGTGCTTGCCGCCGATCTTTCCCCCGATCAGACAATGATCGCCCTTGGCGGACCAAAGAAGATGCTCCGCGTGTACTCGACCGCCACTGGCGAACTGCTGCACGAGATGAAGAAACACACCGACTGGATCACGGCCGTTGAGTTCAGTCCCGACGGTGTGCTTTTGGCTTCGGGCGACCGCTCGAACGGACTGGTCGTGTGGGAGGCGTTCACCGGTCGCGAATACCTGATCCTCAACGGCCACTCGGGCGCGATCAGCGACATCAGCTGGCGTCCGGATAGCAACGTGCTGGCCTCAGCCAGTGCCGATACCACGGTCAAGCTGTGGGAAATGAACGACGGCGGTCAAATCAAAAGTTGGGGCGCTCACGGCGGCGGAGTTTCGGCCGTTGAGTATGTCCGCGACGGACGCATCGCGACGACCGGCGTCGACCGTGTCACAAAATTGTGGAATGGCGAAGGGGGCGGCATTCGAGATTTCGGCGGCATGCCGGATATTGGCCTGGAAGTCGCGTTCGACGCCGAAACCGAACGCATGATCGCTGGTGACTGGTCCGGCAGTGTCACCGTCTGGAACGCAACCGACGGCGCTGCCCTCGGGTCTTTATCGAGCAATCCCCCATCACTTGCCGCGCAGATCGACGCGCTGCGGACTGCGTTGACGGCCGTGGAATCGGAGATCAATCAGTCACAGGAGCAAGCCGCCGCACTGACGAAACAGTCGGATGATGCCCTGACGGCGCGCAAGCAAGCGGCCGCAGCCGCAGAACAGCAGGCCGTTGATGCGGCCAAATTGATTGAGCCGGCAGCTGCACGCAAGACGGCGTTGGAACAAGCGGTCCAGCAATCCACTGGACGGCTCCAGGAAGCGGAGGAACTACTCGCCGCTGCACTCAAGCTCTATGAGAAGGCCCGGCTGGATCAGATGTCGGCCGCCCAGGCCGCTGCTGAGTCGCAGTCTGGTTTCGATGCAGCCCAGCAGGAACTCGCGCAAGCCGAACAATCCGCAGCACAATTGCGTGAGGCCGCTCAGAATGCACTTGCGACGGCGTCGCTGACAGCCGAGGAGCAACAGGCCCTCAGCGCGGCACAGTCCGCCATTCAAACGTCGCAGGAGCGCTTCACGCGGTTGCAACAGGCACTTGCGGAACTCGAAGCGATCCAGCAACGAAACAGCGCCTCGGCGGCAGCAAATTGAAATGCGACCGGCGCCCGGCACGGAGCGGCATCAAATGACCATGACGCCATCATGCCGCCCCTCGCCGTTTAGCCGCACATTGGAAATGTGCGGCTAAACGAAAATCAGCCATCAATCGCCGAGCTTATCCTTGGCGATTCGCAGCAGCTTTCCGGGAGGCGTCGCATCGCCCTCCTTGACGGTTCCCATCACGGTCACGTACAGGTCGCCGTTCTCGCCGAACGCCAACGCCGTCGGCTTATCGAGGTCGATGACTTTCTCTGCGACACATTCATCACCGGAGATGGTCAACGTATAGAGCGCTCCCTGCGTCGTATCCATCCAGGCGAAGTCGGTGGCGTACAACGTCCCGTCCGGCCCATATGCCAGGCCGGTGATATCGAACAGGCCGGTTTCATAATTGGCTTTGAGCTTGCCTGTCTTGGCATCATAGATTGACAGCAGGCTGTCACTGGGGATGTTGATCTCACCCATCTGTCCGACGACGAGATCATCGTCCTTGTTCAGTGTGATCGCCACGGGAGCGTCGACTTCGACCGCTTCCTTCGTCGCCAGAAAGCGCTCCAGCTTCTGAGGGATGTCATCGGCTCCCTGGACTGAACGCACGATCCAGCCCTTGGTGTCATCGCCATTGGCCGTCGCGTAGATGGCGCGGTTCTTTCGAGAATACGCCACGCCATAATAGTTGCCTTCGGCTTTCAGTTCTTCCGTGCTGGCCAGCGGCCCGAGCGACAGCACGGCCGAATCCGCTGACAGTGGAACGGACGGCGGGTTGCCGTCGACGCGGTAAATCCGGATCAGCTCATTAACGTCCTGCTGACTGCCGTCGCCGACAATCAGGTACTCACTGCTGGCAAACGCCAGTCCGAGCGGACCGATGTCATAAATCGGCCCCTTGCCGTACTGGTCGGTCGGAAACTTGCTGATCTCGACGGTCCGTTTGACGTCGCCATTGTTGCGAATCGTGAACCGCACAATTCCCGGCCGTTCGGCAACAAACACATCTCCTGTTCCTGGCTGAATCGCCACACCGGTCGGGTTCTCGAGTCCGTCGGCAAGCGTGACAAGGTCGGAAGGATCGACTGCCGATGCCGACCCGGCGAGACCGCAAATGGCGAATGTCGCCAGAACGAGGATTCGAATGTGCATGGTTGTTGCTCCAGGTGAGTCGCCGGCATGAAATGAAGTTCTGGCTCAACGCCGGCCGCGGACAACGCGATGCGGACAACGATCGATGTGCGGTGGACGAAGGCGCGAGTCGCGCATGAGAAGCTCGAGTCTCGACTCTGTGCGCGGCTGCATGGTACCGCAGGAAATTGGTGATTGCAATTTTCGTAACGTCGGGATGCTGGGTCCGTCTCATCACGAGATGACTTCGTGTGTGAGACGCTCTTACCTCCGCGCGGCGGGTGACGATGAGCGGCGAACGCCAATTCCTGCATCGCGACCCGGCCAGCGCCGTGACGCCATCCCACCTTATCGCACACACGGGTTCGACGGCCCCACTCCCCACGTCGGCTTCGCCGCAGAAATAACAGGCGATGCGCTTGACGCGCAATGCACATTTCGCGCACATCAGGTGCGCTCCATTGGCGAAATGCGAACTTGATTTGCATTCCAAACAGGTCCGGACGATATGCCCGACTGCTATCTCTCTTTGGGCGGCAATTCCGGCGACGTCTTCGCCTCGATGGAGCGCGGGCTGGAGGAACTCGACCGGACGCCCGGCGTGTGGGTGCGCGCAGTCAGTCCGGTCTACTCGACAGCGCCGGTTGGGACAGCGCCCGAAGACGGCTTTTTAAATGCAGCCGCCCGCTTCGAGTCCACACGGACTCCCTTCGACCTGTTGCAGGAGTTGCATCGAGTCGAGGATCTCACCGGCCGCCGTCGCGTGCAGCGCTGGGGACCCCGGCCATTGGATCTGGACCTTTTGCTCTTTGGCGATGCGATCTCTTCGAGATCGGAATTATTTCTCCCACACCCTCACTTATGGTATCGGCGCTTCGTCCTGGACCCGCTCGCGGATATTGCTGCGGATATTCGTCATCCCCTTCTGGGTGTGACGATTCGTGAGCTGAAGGAACAACTGGAAGTACGTCCGCTGCCGGTTGTACTGATCGGCGGGGAACGGAATGAGCGCGGGGCGATCATTCATGCACTGAGCGCGTCATTTCCGAGCGCTTCAGTCGGTGATGATTTTGACGAGGAGTCGGTCGCTTCGGCTGCCGCCATCGTTCTCGACCTGAACGACTCGGTGAGTCGAGACTCGAATGTGGAAACGGATGCGGAACGTGCCGCAAGATGCCACACGGGGAGGGTCATCCGACTGCGCGATCTTCCGGGGACGAACGCGCAGGCCGCAGTTTCGGTTCTTACGGCCGCACTTGACACTCCCAGCCGTCATAAGCGGCCGCTGCGAAGTATCCCGTAAATCAACCAGAGGCCGAGAAATCCCGACAGCACGAAGATCGGAACGGTGACCCAGGAAGAGGCGGTCCCCGTGCGGATGATCAAAGCGGACGCGACGATCAACGAGGCGGTCACCAGTCCGATGACGACCCGATTGCTGGATCGATCGAACTCCGTGATCAGCTTGTCGAGTCCCCGATGTTCGAGCTGGACCTTCAAGTCGTCATGACTCAGCTTTCGTAACGTGGCCCCCAGTTGAATGGGGAGGTCATGCGCCGCCCCGAACAACGTCTTAAGGTCTGCGATCGAACGGTCGATCATTCTCCTGGGACTGTATCTCTCCCTGACGAGGCGTTCCATAAACGGTGCGAACTCGGCCGCGAGATTGAACTGCGGATCGAGATCGCGCCCCAGACCTTCCAGCGTTACAAACATGCGAATCAGGAGCATGATGTCGCCGGGGCAGCGCAAGCCGTGATCGGAGAGAATTCTCACAAAGTCCGTCAGCATCCGGCCGACATTCAATTGATCGAGCGACAGCCCGTAATAATTCTCCACAAAGTCGCGGACGTCTGCGCGCAATAGCAGCTCGTCGATGGGGCGGCTGGGGCGACCGATGGAACGGATGAGCGCGACGCAGCGCGGCACATCCTGTCGCTCCACCGACAGAAACAAGTCGATCAGTTGCTCACGCATGGCTTCATCGATGATGCCGACCATCCCGAAGTCGAGCAACCCGATCGAGCCGTCGGACATCACGCGAATGTTCCCGGGATGCGGGTCGCCGTGAAATACGCCAAACTCGAACACCTGTTTGAGAAAAATGCGGGCCCCATTGGCCGCCAGTTGCGACCGGTTGATATGGCGCCTGGCAATCTCATCGTACTCGTCCGTCCGGCATCCTTCGAGGAATTCCATCGTGAGGACCGCATCCGTCGTCAGTGAGTCGAAGACGCGCGGCACCCTCAGGGTGGCATCTCCCTGAAACAGCCGGCGGAACTCCTCGCTGGTCCGACCTTCGCGGCGGAAATTGAGCTCGCGGCGCACGGTGCGAGCGAAGTGCTGCACCAATCCGACGGGGTCGAAGATGGCGGATTCCGGGACATGTCGCTCCATGAGCAGGGCGAGGTCCGCCATCAACGCTAGATCGCGCTCGACGTCCCGCACGGCGGATGGGCGACGAATCTTCACCGCCACCAGCGTCCCGTCGTGCAGCACGGCCTGATGGACCTGTGCGAGTGAGGCGGCCGCGACCGGTTCGCGCTCGAAACTGGCGAACAACGTGTCCACGGAGCCGCGCAGTTCCCGTTCGACTCGCCGGACGGCCTCGTCCGAAGAGAACGCGGGAACCTGCTCCTGCAGATTGGCAAGCTCGTCGATCAGTTCTTCGGGGATCAGATCGGGCCGCGTACTGATGACCTGCCCAAACTTGATGAACGTCGGACCAAGATCCTGCAGCGCCAGACGAATCCGCTTCGCGGTGGTAATGTCCTGATCCGTGTCGGGCGACTGGCGGAGAATGACGCGCCGCCCCCACTGCAGATATTTGCGGAGGTGGATGCGTTCGACGAAATCGCCAAACCCGTGATTGAGCAGGACGGTCGCAATCTCCCGGCTGCGGCCGAGATTCCGCAGGAAGCGAAGCGGGCTGGGATCCAAACAGTCCTCTCTACCGGCACTCTGGTATTCAGAACGACGCGATTTCAAACGAAGGCACGACGCCGATCTTCTGCACTCTTACGGCTAACTTTTCGATGGGCAAGTTGCGATCCCATGGCACTGCCGAACAAGCCACGCCATGGCGCCCACGTTTCTGGCTGCGACGATGCACTCGGATTCCATCCAGTCTACCGTGCCAGCATCGCTCGCCTGAAGCAAATTCATGACTCCGCGGGGCGATGACATCAGAAAATCGCCCGTCCCGCTGCCGTCGATTATTGGCTGAGATGCGCCGTTTCTTGTCATCATCAGCCGGAATGCAAACAGGCCGAGCTTGAAGCTCGGCCTGTCAGGATTGGGGAATCAAAACGCCGATCTGGTTAGCCTTGACCAGCGGTCGCGCGTGCAGCGCTGGTGCGTGGCTTGGCGGAGCGGGTCGCCGGCTTGGCGGCAGCCGCTCGCGGCTTGGCCGACTTGGCAGCGGCCGCACGCTTGGCGGGTTTGGCGGGTTTAGCCGCAGCGGTGCTGCTGGCACCAGTCCGTGTCTTGGCGGACTTGGCGGCCGTCGTCCGCTTGGCGGCCGCCGGCTTCTTGGCAGCGCCAGCACGTGCCTTCGTGGATTTGCCAGCCGACGCTGCCGCGGTCGAACGCGCAGAAGTCGACTTCTTGGCGGTCTTTTGCGTCTTGGAACTCGTTGCCATCTCCGTTGGCTCCTTGAGAAGAAACGATCTGGGATGCCTTGTTTGATTCCTGACGGCCCCGGCGGCACCCGAGCCAGAACCTTGTTTCATCCGTTGATTATCAACTTGTGTCGAGCGTCGCCGGCTGTAGAAAAGTCACTTGCCGTGCTCAACATTGCGCGACTTATAGTTCGTTCCGTCAGACGGGTCAATTGGAAATTCTTTCATCTCAAGATTTTGGCGACAGGCCCTGTCCCCTAACCGTCGTCCAAGTCTGACGGACAATCGACGTAAGTGGTCGATCGTCCCGACGACAATCGGTCACCAGACCAATCGCGTTCGATCAACGGCACCGGGCCGCTGCATTGCCGCACAAGGCCCGATCTCTGACAATTGAAGTGCGACGCGGCGAAACCATCGGTGAAAGTGCCTGAATTCGCGAGTAAACGACATCATGCCTCAGTTCCCATTTCGCCAGACAACTCACCAGATTGTCCTGACGGCGCTAAGCCTGTCGTTACTCCCGTCGACCGTTGCCGGCGCCGCCGACCTGGAGAAGGCACATCGCCTGGCCAGCGCAGGTCAATATGAAGACGCCCTTCACGAGACCGATGCAGCACTGCAGGGCAACGTTTACTTCGACCGATGGCATCTCCTGAAAGCCGAAATGGAACTAACGCTTGGCCGCTGGGACGACGCTCGGGCGACGGTCGAGCAGGGACTGTCGCGGCACACGTTCAGTATTCGACTACGATGGTTGGCTCGCGATGCGTTTCGCCGGACGAATCAGGCAGATTCTGCCG
>JAHBXU010000116.1 GCA_019636315.1 Planctomycetaceae bacterium
GATTTTCGCGTTGGGGTAGACCTGGACCTGAATGTCGTCGTGCGATGTTTCGTCGAGCCAGTGTTCCAGCAACCGATGCAGCATGTTACGAATGCCGATCTCCGTAATCGGATGCACGGTCTCCTGCATGGCGAGGGAACTTGTGGGGTCTAACGAGACCGGTCCCACAAGGGCGATCAGGCCGGAGTCCTTCACCTGCAACTTGTTGTTGTTGCGGCCCGCCACATAGACGACCTCCCGTCCCGGATGCGGATTGATGAACTTCAATCGCACGCTCTTGGGTTCCTCTCGAAAACGAATCTGCATCTGCTGTTCGACCAGCCGGCCGCCAATGATCTCCTTCTTGACGAAGGTGGCTTCGTAGTCATCGACGTCGTCAAGCGAAGTGGCCGCTTCACGACCGATCTTCAATGCTGAGAGGAGCGGATGCGTCGCCGGCGCCTCGTCGATTCGCGCCGCAATCTGCTGCTGGGCATTCGCGGTGGTCGTCAGCATGAACGCCAGCGCCGCCAACAGAGGGGCACTGCGTGCGAGTGCGAGTCGGTCAAACACCCGTGGTCTGCTTGCCTGCATGGTTCAATCTCACGCAAGAAGTCGTCGTTGTTCCAAGAATCCCAACGCCGCGAAACCGCGAGGTTCCCTCGAAGGACCCGCCGGTGGACAACCTGAGGAATGCCGCGCTCGGTCCGCATGTCGATCGACACTGCGACCTGCACGGACACCATCCCCTCTCTTATCGACGTCTCGTCCGTCGGGTCTCCGGAATGACTTTGGCGTTCGCTCCGTTCGCCCAAGACTCTCCAGTCTACCAATCGGAATTGGGATCGTGACTTGTAAAGAAGTCCTGGAGTGAAGGCAACAGGGATTTTCCCGAGACGCCCGTTCGACGTAACTGATGATCCGGACATTACATAGAATAGATCTCCCCGCGTCGGCCTCCCAGGACGAATTCAACCGGGCCCGTTACAGGACAGATGGGGACATCTGCCTGGCGTGGGGCGGAGAGTGCGCCACCTCGATCACGATCGACCGCGGTTCGGTCGAAATGTGATGACCGTCAAATCGTCCGGCTTGTGAGGGATGCCGTTCTGAGGGTGCTGCATGCGCTGCTGAGCCTCCGCGACGAGTTGCTCGGTCGCGGTCACCAATCGTCCCTTTCGGATTCTCGCGACAATCTCATCCAGGTGCAGATTGTCACAGAGGCCGTCGCTGGCGAGCATCACGGTATCGCGCGCCGACAGTTTGAGCGGCGTCCCAATCTCGATTCGCATGGAGGCACTGCCGACAAAGTTCGACACGATGTGCCGTTCATCGTGATGCATGGCCTCGGCTTCATTCAGCATGCCGGATTCCACCGCCATCCCCACCGGAGAGTGGGAGACCGTTTGCAGCTTGACTTTCCCGAGACCTCCCACGACGACAATCACCGAGTCGCCGACATGATATGGTCGCACATGCTGCTCGTTGATCTCGACCACGGCGATGGTCGTCGCCGCGCCGATCCCCATTTCGCAAATCATTCGATTGGCGGTTTCGATGCCGTCCAGGATGGCGGTGCGCAGATGGGTCGGCTCCTGACCGACGGAATGGACGGCGTCGGCCACTGTTCGGACCGCAAGGCCGGAGGCAGCATGGCCGGCGCGTTCGCCTCCCAGTCCGTCTGCCACGACGAGCACGCCGCAATGTTCCCCCACGCGAATAACCGCCGCGGCGTCTTCATTGGGAGTCAGTTTGTCCGGAGCGCGTGCCGAATAAACGACGGCCTCACCTCCGGAAACACTGCAGACTAATGGCTCTTGCCAATCCTGCTGAGCAACCAGCTGCGCCGATTGCTCAAGGGGATCGGATTCGAGCACAGCTTGAGCGGCCATGAGAGTCCCTTCTTCACTCGACCCAGTCGACGCCGAGCCGATGGTCGATTCTAGCGGCTTCGGACACTGCAATGCCAGTAAACCAGCGAGAGCGGATGATGAACACGCATTGCGTCGGTGAGACAGCCGCTGGCGCCGAGGCAAACTCATTCGGATGTGGGGAGGTCCGGAAGCAGGGCGACGCGATCGGCGACCGCCGTGTCGATGAAGAGCTGGCTCGCGTGATACATCAGCATGGGAAAGAGCGTGAACCCGCCGAAGTGGCTGGCGACCAGCAGGCCGATCGGCAGTGTCTTCTGGCTGCCCGAAAACGCGATGGCGATGCGATCGGCGCGCGCGAAACCAAGCCATCGTCCGCCGTGCCAGGCCAAAAAGATCGCCGCCAGATGGACCACAATGCAACTCGTCCACACGATGACCACGGCTGGCAGACTGGCCTCGATGCCGCCGCTCGCGCCCAGTTGCGGTCCGGCTTTGAAAAGTGCGGCCGCGAAAACGGTGGCGAGCACACAGGACTGCGCGATCACGCTGATCGGCGCACGATAGGCCGCAGCAAAGTTGCGCAGCGGCGCGATCAAACGCGCGAGTTGTCCCAGCGCGGCCGGAATGAGCGCCGAGAAAATGAGCTGCCGCATGAGCGCCCCGGCGTCCAGCTCGAACGTCGACTCCACGACGAAGGACAACCACAAGGGAGTCACGATGAAGCACAGGCTGTTCGTCACCATCGTCACCAGGAGTGCGACGGCGTCGTTGCCGTGTGCACGGCGAGTCCACACCGAGGCCGCGGCCAACGTGCAGGGGACGGCGGCGGCGATCATCAGCCCCAGTGCAAAATCGTCCAGTCGTTGCAACGGCAGCAGCGGCCAGGCCAGGAGCGGCACGAGTGCGCCATTCACGAGGCATCCGAAGATCACCGGGCCGGGACGTCGGATCGAGCGGCCCAGCAGTTGGCTGTCGAGGCTGTACGACATCAAGAACATGATGATCGCCACCAGCGACGACGTCATGCCCCGGCCCGCATGTCGCTCCACCGCCTGCACGGTCTCGGCCGGCAGACGCATGCCGAGCAGCAGTCCCAGCAGAATGAGGACGACCAATCCAACCAGAAACCAGCGGCGTTTTAACCAGTCCATGAGGCAGTTGACGTCCGTCGAACGAAACGTTGATCCGGCGATGTTGATCCGTCCGTCATCCTGCTGCGGCGGCGACTCTCAAGTGGACCCCTATGCGACGGGGCCGCCTTCCGGATTCAAGAACTGGTGGGCGGCACGTCAGTGGACTCAGGGACGGCTTCCTTCTCTTCGGGCTGCGGCGTCTCAGTGGATTCCGGCTGGGGGTTTGCGGGAGCGTCCGCAGGAGTCGGAGTCTCGGAAGACGCATCTTCAAATCGAGGATCTCCCGGCTGCTCTCCCACCGGCAAGTCCTCGGGAGTCGATTTCGGAACGTCATCCGCCGAGGGCGTCGCCGCGTCGGTGGCGGGCGACTCCTCGTCCACGGCGGGTGCGGGTTCTTCGAGTTCCCGCGCCATTCGTCGCCAGCGGCGGACGAGCCATTGATTCCCCAGTCGTTGAGGCGATCGGAGCGGTTCCCGTGCGAGGAAGTCGGCGGCGTCCCGAAGTTGCGGTTCCTCGGAGATCGCCAGGCTGTGCGCCCGCAGGATTCTGGCTGCCCCGGCCCACGGGCCCGGCTTACGGAAGTAATGTTCGACGGATTCCGACGCGACCGTGAAGTCGCTCTGGTCAAACTGTGCGAGCGCGCCCCAGTAAGAAGCGGAGTCTGCTCCATAGACGTTCCCGGGGATAGGCTGATCGAGCACCTGTGCGGGCGCCAGCCGCGTGCGAAGGTAAACATCCAGCGCCGGTTTGTAATCGCCCTGAAGGTGCCGGATGCGCGCCTGGCGGAGGTTCTGCTTCGGCTTCTGTACGATCGGCTGCAGTTGATCGCCTCGTTGCTCGACGGTGATGTTCACCGGCCCTTCGAGAATGGCCTCCTGCAGTTGCAGTTGCTGCTGCACTTCCGGCCCTCGCTGCGAAACATTGCGGAATACCGTCTCAGGGTAATCCCAGATCCCCACATGGTCCGCTGTCCAGAGTCCGTCCTGTCCGGCCGAGGTCAATCGCTCGATCAATCCATGTTCGCGAAGTGTGTTCGACGACAGCCCGTCGAACAATTCGAGCGGTTCCGTCAACGCCGCCTGCAAAGCCCCGAGTCGCGGCGACCAGGTGCTGCTCTCGCCGATCGCCAGAACGTCGACGTCCGACAACTGATCCGCCGTGAGGGGATACTTGTTCCCGCGGATGTCATACTGTCGGAAGACCGCGTCATCCTGCCGCGCCGCCGCCAGGGTCATCGGATTGCGCGGCAGCGGGAGGTTGTCATCTTCGGACGGCGATGTGATGGGCAGGCCCAGCTTGAAGTCGAACAGGTAGACACCGTCCTCGGGGACAATCACGCCGACGAGGAACGCGTCGGCTGCGTCCCCATCGGCCGCACGAGGGCGAATGACGACCGCATCCAATCGCAGTTGGCGGAGCATCAACCCGTACAACCACGTGCGATCGGCGGCTCCCCCCCATCCCAAAGTGGCCGTTTCGTAGGGGCCAAATGAGGGCGGAATGGGCCCCAGATCCCGCAGGTCGATGGAGTGGACAATCTTGTAGAACAGGGACACGGCCCGCTCGACGTCCGTCCGCTCATTCTGAAGCGTGGCCTGCATCATGTCGCGGATCAACAGAATGTTTCGGACATAATTCGCGTCGTGATCCGTGAATCGTTCTCGAATGGTTTGAGCATAAACGCTTTCCGGCAGCAGCTTCGCCCGCAGAGCCGCGTCGTCTTCGGAAACAGAGAAAGTTTCCGCGTTCGCGCATTGGGCGAACCAGCTGTTCAGCGTATCGACGAGCACGCCCGGGTCGGAGCTGACGCCGAATCGCTCCGGGCTGAGCCCGTCCTTAATGTTCTCCAGGGTGCGCACGCATTGCTCGCTCGTCACGGCATCATCGGCTTCCGTGACGGTCGGGTCGGCCGCTTCCTCAGATGATTTGCCGCGACAGGACCAGCTCGACAGGATGACGAGCAACATCAGCGACCACACCGCCCTCGTCGCGATCCGCTGGCGACTCGTTGCAGGAGAGGCCGCGCGGCTATCAGGCATCAATGAATTCCGGAGCATCATGGAAACGAACAATCCAAAGAAAAGTGATAACCGAAGAGCCGGACTCCTAGGCAATGGGAACGGCCGCGAACGAATTCACCAGTTGGCGAAGTTGAACCAACTCTCGCAATACCGTTCGTACGTCATCCAGCGGCAACATGTTGGGGCCGTCGCTGAGCGCCCGATCGGGATCGGGATGCGTTTCCAGGAAAACCCCGTCGCAGCCGCACGCCACGGCCGCACGCGCCAACGGGCGGATCATCTCGCGTGCTCCGCCGGTTCGCCCGCCGCCCGGACGCTGGACGCTATGGGTGGCATCGAAGACAACGGGACATCCCAACGACTGCATCACGGGAATTGACTGCATGTCATTGACCAGTCGACCGTATCCGAAGGTCGTTCCTCGTTCCGTCAGCAGGATTCGGGCACAACCCGACTGTTCACTCTTGCGGACGGCGTGCACGATGTCTTCGGGAGCAATGAACTGCGGCTTTTTGATGTTCACAATCGCGCCGTGCCGCGCCGCCGCCTGGGCGACTGCCACCACCAGGTCGGTTTGCCGCGCGAGGAACGCGGGGATCTGCAGAATCTGGCAGACCGCGGCGGCCGGCTCCGCCTGTTCCGGAGCATGGATGTCGGTCGTGACGGGAAGTCCCGTTCGCTCCCGGACTTGGGCGAGGACTTCCAGTCCGGCCGCCAGTCCGGGGCCGCGGAAACTCTCGATGCTCGTCCGGTTCGCCTTATCAAAACTCGCTTTGAAGACGAGCGAGACGTTTTCCGCCGCAGCGATCTCCCGGAGCGTCTCGGCAACCCGGAACACGAGATCGGCTGATTCGATCACGCACGGTCCGGCAATGAACAACAGCGGCTCTCCCGGCCCGCATCGCCCCTCACCAACAATCAATGGGTTCTCCGGCACCCGAGCAGATTCCTCAACAACGACTTCAGGCGGATCTTGACCGGCGCGCTGCCAACCCGACGGCACGCATCGCTCCAAAAATAGCCGACCCACGGGGGATTTGGAATCCTGATCAACCTGACGGCTGATCGCGAAGTGCACCGGCATTCTGGTCAACCTGTTCCCCGGAATGGACCGCGGATGAGACGGATTCAGCGGATGACCACGGATCAGACACAAGTCGACCTTGCCAGCTTCGAGAAAAAATCCAGTGTCGGTTTGTCCCGCATGAAGCGCCGTTCGTCGGCGTGGGACGATCGGAGCCGCGAAAATCCGCTGAATCCGCGCCCTCTGCGTTCCCCGGGCTTTGCCGGTCCGCTCGCTGTCTGCCCCACCCGGTCAACATATGCGCGTTTGATCGCTTGGCGGGCAACGGTCGACGAGTTGAGTCAGGGATTGGAGCACGTTCCTCTCGCCGCGAGGAGCGATCCCGCCCGCATTCCGGTCGATCAACATGGCGTGCAGTCCCGCGTCTCGTGCTGCGAGAACGTCGCTCTCCCAGGTGTCACCGATCATCAGGATTTGTTCCGGAGCACACCCGCACGCCTTCGTGAGTGCGGCGAAGAAGCCCATGTGAGGTTTGCGCCACCCGACCTCGGAGGAGACGACGCACCGCTCGACGTCCGCCAGCTCTGGCATTCCTTTCCTGACGGAGTGCAGTCGTTCGTCAAAATTGGACGCCATCGCGAGCCGATAACCGGCCGCGCGGAGGGAGGCGAGACTTCGGCCGACATCCTCGAAGCACCGCCACGCCTCCGGTTTGGCAAACCAGGCGTGCAGCTCCACAAAACACGCCTCATGATTTGTCACGTCGTCGAGAACTTCGCTGACAACCGCCCGCCAGAATTCCAGTTCGGCCGATTCGCTGCTCGAGTGGTCGCTGCCGTTCGTCCGTCTCTCGAAGACGTCGCCGAACCGCCGCTTCACCTCGGGAAGGTCGTGTCGCGAGCCGTGCCGGCGGCCGATCTCATAATAGACATTGGCTACCGACGGTGCGGCGAAGATCACCGTGCCGACCGCATCGAATGCAATCCACCGAATCTTTGTGTTGTCCTGCGTCATCGTTCCCTCAGCACCAGTTGTCGTACTGTGCATCGAGCGACGGCTGCTTCGTCGATCGTCACGCCCAAACCAGGGGCGTTGAGCACCGGCGCGCGTCCGGCATATCCGAAGGTGAGATCCTGCGCCGTCAATCGTTCGGTCACCAGGTGCCGGTCATAGCTTCCTTCCAGAAACCGGATCCCGGCGACCGACGCGGCGAAGTGTCGTCCGGCGGCAGAGAGAATTCCAGTCTCTCCTACCTGACAGCCAAGTTGATAGCCCAGCCCGGCCTGATGCGCAAGCACCGCCAATCGCAGCGACGGGACGAAGCCGCCGCACTTCGACAGGCGAATGTTGAACAGATCGCAAAGTCCTTCATCAATCGCACGGCGGCCATCTGACAGACTGCACAACGACTCGTCCAGCATGATGGGAATGCTGATATGCTGTCTGACGGCTGCAAGTTCCGGAACCTCTGTGTGTCGTACGGGCTGCTCGACGCATGAGATGCCGAAGGGCGACAGCGCTTCCAGCGTTGCCGGCAGTTCGTTGCACGTCCACGCCTCATTGGCGTCAATGCGGAGGTCGACATTGCGGCCCATGATGCGCCGCACTCGCCGCAGCAGACGAACGTCGTCACTCCGCTCCATGCCGACTTTGACTTTGCAGTGCGGGAAACCGTACAGACGCTGCTTGATCGCGGAACGGACCTGGGCCATCGGCCTCATCGCTGTGAGAATGCCGCTGTAGCGGACGGAAAGCGCGGAGTGACGAATCGGCTTCGTTGCGGGGAGGAGCGAAGTGACCTGCGAGAGCGGGACGCGCTCATGCCGGCAAACGGCGTCGAGAATGCTCAGTTCGAGTGCGCAGCGGACGGAATTGCCAAAGCAATCGCGCGGCGTTGCGTGCTGAGGGGCGAAAGGGGAGTGATCAGCTAATGTGACGTTGTCGAGCGCCTCAATCGTATCGGGGAGGGACGTCAGGCGAGGAGAGAATTGCGCGGCGATGTCCGTCGCCTGAAGTTGCGACCACGCGGTATCGATTGTTTCGCCAGTGACATACGGTCTCGGGAGCCCTTCACCCCAACCGGTTGTGCCGTCATCGAGTGTGCAACGGACGAGCAACGTGTCGTTCGCTTCTCTCGCATGCGATGCGTGTCGCACGACATGCTTCAGCGGAATGCGGACGTGATAGGCGGTGAGCTGGACAATGTCCACAGCGGGATCACGCTTCCGTTCCAGGGAACCATCGCGACCGGACGTGCATCAGCGGAAGAGCCGTCACCTGTTGGTGTGCGCGCCGGCTGCTGCGACCGCCGGCGCCCGTTCGAGCGGAGGCAACCGCTCCTCCAGCACGCCCTTCACGCGCGGCCAGAGCAGCAGGGCTTCGATCACCATCCAGACCTCCAGCGCGAGCGTCGCCGCCCCCACCACAATCACCACCCAGTTCTTCGGCGGCAGCGTCCCGTCGGCGAGAGGCTGAGGATTAAGCCACAAACTCAACTGCTGCGACATGGCCCAGGCCGGCATGGTGAGCATGAAAAGCATCGGCAGCACGACGAACCACACCGGCACGTTCCGCCGCCAGAGGAAGAATGAGATCACCAGGAAGGACAGTCCGGCCAGGAGCTGGTTCGTCGCACCGAACAACGGCCAGAGAATCAACCCGCCCTGACCGGCCGTTTCCCAGGACCAGGCGGCGCCGGGCGCCGGGAGCGCGGCGACAACGGCGGCCAGCATCACGGAGAAAAGGGTTGCGCCGTGGGGGTTCGTCAACCAGAGGAGCGGATTCCAGGCCGATCCCGATGCGCGGCCGCTTTCCACGTTCTGTCCGCGGCCCACAAATGTTCCTGCAAGTTCCTGAATCACGTATCGATGCAGGCGGCAT
>JAHBXU010000117.1 GCA_019636315.1 Planctomycetaceae bacterium
ACTTCGGGGTTTGGGGCACTTTACCGATTGGCGATGGACTTGGCAAACTATGGGAACTTTGCGGATCAGCGGAGGAACGATGGTTGACCCCGCAAACCGGCGACCCGTCGCCTCCGGCGACCTCTGGATCGAGAATGGCCGCATCATTCCCGCCCCCTCCGATCCCCACATTGTCGCCGATCGCACATTGGACGCCACCGGGATGATCGTTATGCCCGGCGGCGTCGACATGCACTGTCACATTGCCGGTCCCAAGGTCAATGCGGCGAGAAAGATGCGTCCGGAAGAAAAGCGCACGTCGCCCCCGGTCGTTCGCACGGCCCACACGCGCTCCGGCACCACGGGGAGCGTCCCCAGCACGTTCGCCACCGGTTATCTGTATGCAGGTCTGGGATATACCACTGCCTTTGACGCCGCCGTGCCCCCGCTCGCCGCTCGTCACGTCCACGAGGAGTTGCACGACACGCCCATCATCGACAAGGGCTTTTACGTCCTGATGGGCAATAACCATTACATCCTCAGGCAGGTCGCCGCCAACGAACCGGAACGTCTGAAGGCCTACATCGCCTGGCTGCTGAATGCGGCCGGCGGGTATGCCGCCAAACTGGTGAACCCGGGGGGCGTTGAGGTCTGGAAGACCACCGGAGGCAACGCCGGCTCGATTGACGACCCGATCGCCCATTTCAACGTCGCGCCGCGACAGATCATCCGTGAAGTCGCCCGGACCGTACAGGAACTCCGCCTGCCGCACCGTGTCCACATCCACTGCAATAATCTGGGCATCCCCGGCAATTGGCAGACGACGCTGCAAACCATGCAGGCCCTCGAAGGGCATCAGGGACATCTGACGCACATTCAGTTCCACAGTTATGGAGGAGACCCTGACGACCAACGGACGTTTTGTTCCCAGGTGCCTCAATTGGTGGATTACATCAATGGTCACGACAACCTGACGGTCGACGTCGGGCAGGTCATGTTCGGCGACACGACATCGATGACCGGTGACGGCCCTTTGGGATATTTCCTGCACCAGATTTTCGGCCGCAAGTGGTTCAGCTCCGATACCGAAATGGAAGCGGGCTGCGGCATTGTGCCCATCGAATACAAGGACAAGTCCCTGGTGCACGCGCTGCAGTGGGCCATCGGACTGGAGTGGTATCTGCTGATGCAGGATCCCTGGCGGGTCGCCATGAGCACGGATCATCCCAACGGCGGCTCCTTCCTTGCCTATCCGGAGATCATCGCCCTGCTCATGGATCGCGGCTTGCGTCAGGATGTGCTGAACCGCGTCCCTGCCGGAGTGAGAGAACGCTGCACGCTGGGGGACATCACGCGCGAATACACACTCGAGGAGATCGCCATTATCACGCGGGCCGCTCCCGCGCGGATGCTGGGACTCACGCGGAAAGGGCACCTGGGCCCTGGCGCCGACGCCGACGTCACAATTTACCAGCCGAATGACGACAAACAGCGAATGTTCGAGCTGCCGCGATATGTCATTCACGCCGGCGAGGTCGTTGTCGATGACGGACAGATTCTACCGCACCGCGACGGTCGCCTGTTGCACGTCGCCCCGACCTTTGACGCAGAGTGCGTCCCCGATATTCAGAAGTGGTTTGAGGCGAGCTACAGCATTCAGTTCAGGAACTACCCGGTGGACCCGAGCTACCTCCACGAGAACGAGGTGGTTCCGAGCAATGAATCAAGCGATCCGGCGAGCAATTGAAATGGGAGTCCGTTGACCTCTGATCACACGGCCTCTCCAATCTCGGGGCCTCACGCTCCCCGAAGCGTCATGAGGCCGGAGCAAACGAGTCGAAATCAGGCGCCATTTTCGACCGGATAGCCTGCTTCGTTCCAGCCGCGCCAGCCGCCGTCCATTGAGATGACGTGCTTGTAGCCCATTTTCTGCAGAGCGTCGGCGGCCAGTGCTGAGCGGAATCCTCCGCCGCAGTACAGGATGATGAGTGCGTCGGGATCGGGTATCTTCGCCTCAATGTCCCGCTCGATGACTCCTTTGCCCAGATGAATCGCACCGGGCAGGCGTCCCTTGGCGAACTCGCTCTCCTCGCGCACGTCCACAAGATGGAACGACTCGCCCGCGTCCAGGCGCGCTTTGACGTCATTCACTTCGCATTCCATCACACGCGACTTGGCGTCATTCACAATCTTCAAAAATCCTGGTGCGTGATCCTTGGCCATCAGTCCAGCTTCCTATGAAATCAGTGGTAGCGGCATCCCCTGCCCCACTTCTTCAAGTGAAATCGTCGCGGCCCTTCTGGACCACACGCAGCAGCGGAGCAAGCTCACCATACGATTATTGCAGTGACGCTGATCTGATCAACGTTGCATGGCGCCGAGTTTCTCGGAGCAGGCGGAGACAACCGCCATTTGTGCGGCATCGACTTCGTCACTCGTCAACGTCCGCGCCGGCGATCGATAGGCAATCGACAGCACGTAAGACTTCTTCCCGACGGGAATCTGCTGACCACGATACTGATCGACGAATCGCACGCTGTCGAGAAGCGGACCGGCCGAAGCAGCCACCGTACGCTCCAGTTGATCCCATGAGACGGCATCGTCGAGCACAAAATTGACGTCCCGTTCAATCGCAGGAAACTGCGGCAGCGGTACAAACTGCGGCGCCCTTTCCACAAGGGACAGCAGCGGCGAAAGCCTGACTTCGACCGCCGTGACTTCGTCACGCAGGTCCAATCGATCGGTCACCTTGCGATCCAATTGCCCAGCCCATCCCCAGGGCTGACCGTTCAACAGGACTTCGGCCCCGCGCCCCGGAACGAACTGCGAGACATCCGCAGGTTGTGTGGCCACGATGGCTCCCGCATTGACCGACTTGGCGATCGCCTCCAGCAGGCCGCGCACTTCAGCAAACGACCCGCCCGTGACGAAGCTCAGCATGGTCGGTTGCGTGGTCGGATCCTCCGGGGCGGCTCCGATGTATACGGCAGCAATTTCGAACAGACGCGCGTCGAAGACCCCCTGACGTTCGTTCTCACGGCGGCTCACCAGCAAGTTCGGTACGAGTGATTGCCGCAGGATGTTCTCATGCCTCCGGGAGGAATGTTCGACTGTTAACGGAGGAACATCAGCATGGGGCGTGAACAGGTCGAACGTCTCGCGGCTGACGAAACTCATGGTGACCGCCTCATAGAATCCGGCGGCCGTCAGAACGCTGCTTGCGCGACCGATCACGACGTCCCGGTCCGTGTCTTTTGTCGCGACGATGGGAATGAGCGTGTTCTCAGGAACCTGCTCGTAGCCATGAATGCGGGCGATCTCTTCGATGAGATCAATTTCGCGTGTCAGATCGCGCCGCCACGAGGGGGGCAGAAAACTGGCCGACGCGGCGGTTCCATCGCCGTGCTGCAAGAGTCCCAGCGCCGTCAGAATACGAATGCACTCACTGCGGGGAATCTCAATGCCCAGCACACGTTCGATCTGTGGGAACCGCAGTACGATCGGCTCCGGCTTCCAGGCGGGAATTTCCCCGGCAATGACGGGATCCTTGAGCAACGTTCCTCCGGCGGTCGCGAGGATCAGCTCGCAGCAGCGGTTGGACGCCCAGAGCAGTTGCTGCTCGTCGATGCCGCGTTCGAATCGGTAGGACGAATCGCTGAACAGACTCAGCTTGCGTGCGGCCCCGCGAATGGCCAATGGAGCAAAGTTCGCCGTTTCGATCAGCACATTGGTCGTGCGTTCGCCGATTTCCGTCGCCGCGCCGCCCATCACGCCGCCGATCGCAACGGGCCGCGCCGCGTCGGCGATGATGCACATGTCGGGCGTGAGCATGTATGTCTTATGATCGATCGCTTCCATGGTCTCGCCGGGTCGTGCGCGACGGACGACGATCCGCCGCTCGCCCAGCTTGTCGAAGTCGAACGCATGAAGCGGCTGTCCGCACTCCATCAACACATAGTTGGTGACATCGACAAGATTGTTGATGGGCGTGATACCGACCGTACGCAGTCGCGCCTGCATCCAGTCGGGGCTCGGTCCGACTTTCACGCCACGAATGACGCGCGCGATGTACTGCGGACACAATTCAGGACATTCGATCTGAACGGACGTGACGTCGGCCGTTGGCTCACTGGTCGCTTCGACCTCCGCAGCGGGTGGATTCACCGGTCGATCAAACAGTACGCCGATCTCGCGGGCCACCCCGAGATGCCCCAGACAATCCGGGCGATTGGACGTCACTTCAATATCGATCGCCATGTCGCCGTCGACGTCATGGAACTCCTCAAGATTCAGCCCACTCATCGTGAGCCGATGCGTGAGCTCCTCGGCGGACATGTCGAGCGAAACGTATTCACGAAGCCAGTTCCAGGAAACGATCATTGCCACAATTCTCCCTACCGGTTCCCGTCGTTATTCCCGACCACCAGTAGTCGTACCACCGGCCCGTTGCTTCTGCGGCAGGACCGATCGAAGGCCGTCAATGTGTTCGTGGAGGTCGTCGCGGATGCGGGCCCACATGGGGTCCAGGATGAAATCAACTCCCTCTCGGCGAGCCAACTTGGCCGCCGGGACGAAGTCGCTGTCGCCCGCGACCAGTACGATCTGATCGACTTGGCACTTGAAGCACATCGACGAGATATCGAGTCCGATGCGCATATCGACGCCCTTCTGCGGGGCATGATAACGGACATCATGTTCGGAGAGGTTTGCAATCGTCACCTTGCCATTGAGCAGCGCCTTCAGCTTGTCTCGATGAATCGTCCATTGTGCGTCGGCTTCATTGAGATACCCCAGCCGAATCGCGACCTTGCGGTGCCGCTTGAGCTCCTGGAGGAACTTGGACCGCCACAACCCGGTCGGAGTTTTCGAGAAGTCGACCGCCTTTCCCGTCAGCGGGTGGTGCGCCTTCTTCGTCAGGGGCGGGCAGTCGTAATAGAAAATGCGGTACAGCGATCGATGCGGCCCGTTCTTCTGACGCAAGTGCCGCAGGCACATCCGGTGCATGTCCCCCGCGACTTTCTCGGGAGGATGACTTCCCTGGAGCGCGTGATATCGCGGCAGGAAGAATCCCCCATCAACCAGGATGGCGGTCGGCATCTCGCTCCCCAATGAAAAATCCCCTGGGGTCGGCCACCCCGCAATCAATGGGGGCGCGTACTGCCAAGGGATATGTTTTCACGAAGCTGTATGAACGAATAATACATCACCAACTCGATCTCGTCCACCATTCAATTCGTGGCCCACGCCGGCTCAGCGATGCCGTTCTCATCCATGCGCCACGGCAGCCACAACAGGCCGCAGGTGTCGATGCTGATGTCGGACTTACGGGGTTTGACCTCATAGGGTTCAAAGGAGAGAGAGTCGACGTGGTAGGCGTCGTCGATCTGGTGAAGTTGGTCTTCAAGTTCGCGTTCCAGGGCTTCGCGTTCGGCCTGACGTTCGCGTTCGTCGGCTTCCGCACGCGTGATGTCGCTGGATTGCTGGGCGGCGCGAGTCGTTGACCGCATGGCCGATCCGGCGCGGCTGACATTGGCGGAACTCGTCAGCTTGCGCCCCAGCAGCGCGCCGAGCAGCGACGACCCCCACGAGACGTACGCCGAGCGCTTCGCCGCGTCCGCCTGTTCCTTTTCAATCTCGACGCGCTGTTCCGCCTTCCGTTCGCGTTCGCGGGCGCGTTCGATGCGGGATGCGTACTTGCCGCGAAGCTTTTCGACTTCGGTGTCCCGTTTCTCGCGGGCATCCGCCCTGAGCCTCGCGCGGAAATCGCCCTCGATCTCGTCGGGCCGCGAGTAGACTTTCAACGTCGGACAAAACGTGAGTGTGAGTCGCTCGCTCCGGTAGATGCTCTCTCTGAGCTGCGTCTTCCAGGTTGTGTAACCCTTGGCGGCCGCCAGTTCTGAAGGCAGGGAGACAAAGCGGACCTGTTTGTGTGGCTCACGTTCAAAATCCTGGTCGGCCTCGTCCCAGCGCTCGCATTCGTCCCACACATAGCGCGGCACATCACCGTCGATCTGTGCGACCCGTACGATTTCGCGCCACGTATCGGTCCCAGATTTCGTGTCCGTGTAGTGCAACCGGCCCCGCGCGATGATCGCAGGCCGATAGACCAGATTCTCACCCACGGACTGAGTCCGATCGACGCCCAGAAAGAACTGCGCGATCCCCGCCGGCAGCACCGGCGGTAGTGCATCGGCTGTGAGGGGGGCGGCGATGGTTTGCGGAAGCGGCACATCCGGATCAGTTGACGGAGCTGTGCCTGGTGCGGATTGCTCCGCGCGGCGTGGCGCCATCAAGGCAGAAATCTGCTCGCGTGTGAGTGGGCCCCGGAGATACGACAATGCCCAGCGCGTTTGAAACACGACCGGCTCGTCTTCGTGGACATTGTTCATCAGGAAGACGCGGCTTTTGACGCCGGAGAGAATCTGTTCGATCCGCTTCCGGTCGAACCGCATCCCCGCAGCGGCGGTGGCGCCTTCCAAACCGTCCACCACGCGCTGCTTGTCCCGCTCGGTCTGCAATCGTCCAAGGAACCATGTCCCCGCATTGGACAGCGCTTTGTAGTCGAGGTCGACGGGGTTCTGTGTCGCCAGCACCAGTCCTAATCCATACGCCCGCGCTTGTTTGAGCAACGTCAGCAGGGGCGTTTTCGTCGGCGGATTGGCTGTCGGCGGCAGATAACCGAAGACCTCATCCATATACAACATGGCCCGCAACGATGTCGTTCCCGGCTGCGACCGCATCCATGTGACAACCTCGTTCAGCAGAATCGTCAGGAAGAACATCCGCTCCCGGTCGCTGAGATGCGCGACCGAGACCACCGAGATGCGGGGCTTTCCCTCCGGAGTGTACAGGAGTCGCTGAATATTGAGCGGCTCACCTTCGCGCCACGCGGCAAAGCTGGGCGACGCCAGGATATTGTTGACCGTCATCGCCAGTTGCAGCAGGTCGGCGGCTGTGAAGATCGTCTCCAGGTCCATCACGCCAATCTTGTTGAACGGCGGATTCTGAATCTCGTGGATGAGCTGGGCCATCGACAGGTTGCGTCCCTGCCGCCACGCATGGTCGAGAATATTCGACAGCAGGATATGCTCGCGGCTGCGGATCGGGTCCCCTTCGATGCCGAGCAGAGCCAGCAATCCGGAAACCGCCGCCATCACCCGTTCGCGCATGGCGTCGGCGTTGTCGAGAATGGCCGGAGGCGGAGCATCCAGCGAGCGAAGCACGGTGAGCGGCAGTCCGGCATCGCTCCCCGGCGTGTAAATGGCAAAGTCGGCGGCATCCTTGAGTCGCTGGATTCGTTCCGGAAGTTCGTCCCATTGAGCGAGACCATTTCGCCAAAGCTCCGCACGATCGGCGGCGAACTCATCCGGCGTCAACCCCTTCCTGGCCGCCTCATCCTTTTCGATCCACGGTCGAAAGTCGTCGGCCGTCAGGGAGGGAAACGTCAGCAGCAGATTTCCCATATCCCCTTTGGGATCGATGACCAGCGCCGGAATGCCGTCAATGGCGGCTTCCTCCAACAATGCAACGCCGAGTCCGGTCTTCCCGCTCCCGGTCATTCCGACGATCACCGCATGTGTCGTCAGATCCTTCGAGTCGTACAGGATCAGATCCGGACCGAGTTCCCCGGCATGCAGATCGAACGACCGGCCGAGATAGAACGCGCCGAGTTTCTCGTAGTCGATCATGGGGATGAAGGATGAGAGTTGAGGGTTCGTTGTTAAGCCGCACGTTCCACAGGCACGGCGATCTTCAGCGTCGAGGGACCGTCTGAGCCGGACGCTTCAGCGCCCGGCCCCGATTCCCCGTCGCCCGCTGCGTCGGCGAGGATCTCAGGGCGCTCCTCGCTGACGCTTCGGGTGACGGCGTGAGTGCGCACAAGTGTCCGGTAGACAGCACAATAGTTGAGGACTACAACGCACGCAAACCTTTGTCGCCAAGCCGCAGGAAGGACGTCACCTGCGGCGGCAAAACGTCCTGACTCGCAACCAATCGTTCCTGGCCGGCGACTGAGATCTTTCGAACGCTTGTCAGTGAATGGAAGTCGTGGACAAAGCCCACGTGACCGTAACGGAGAGCTGTCTGATGGATCTGTGTTCGATATTGGCCCAGGTGGATCCTCTCGCGGAACCGCTCAACGAGTTGGCCAACTTCCGCCAGCAGGCGATGGAGTATCTCCAGGTCAATGGGCTGCGGCTGGTTACCAATCTCGTATTGGCGGTCATCATCTTCTATCTCGGCCGGGCGCTCACCGACGTCGCCACCCGCATGGTGGGCGGCATGCTTCGCCGGGCCCGCGTGGATGACATGCTCGTCCGTTTTCTCAGCAACATTGTGTACTATGTGCTGCTGGCCGTCGTGGCGATGGCCGCCCTGGAACGACTCGGGGTCGAAACCACATCGCTGGCGGCCGTGCTCGCGGCGCTCGGGTTTGCGATCGGCATGGCGCTGCAGGGATCGCTGGGCAACTTTGCGGCTGGTGTGATGCTGATCGTGTTCCGTCCCTTCAAGATGGGCGACTCGATCGAAGCCGGCGGGACGGCCGGTGTGGTCGAAGAGATTTCGATCTTTCACACGATTCTGAAGACGCCCGACAATCGCCGCGTCATCGTCCCCAACAGCGGCATCACCGGCGGCAATATCACAAACAATTCGCACAACACCACACGGCGGATTGATCTCGTCGTGAGCTGCGGCTATTCCGACGACCTGCTGGCGGTGAAGTCGTTTTTGCAGGACGTCGTCGATGACGAGCCGCGCGTGCTCGACGAACCCGCGCCGCAGGTCGCCGTGAACGACCTGGGGGAAAGCAGCGTCAATTTCGTCGTGCGTCCCTGGGTGAAGGCGTCGGATTATTTCGCGGTCAAATCCGCCCTGACCGAGCGGATCAAACTCGGGT
>JAHBXU010000118.1 GCA_019636315.1 Planctomycetaceae bacterium
AGGGCGCGTCCCGCCCGGCGGCTCTGACGATTTGCAGCACAATCCGACGGAGAACACTCCATGAACTGTGACCAAGCGTTCGAATCGATGACCGATCCCGATCGGCCGCACGACCGCCAGTTGTCAGATCATCTCCGCGCGTGCCGGCGCTGCCGGCAAATGTATGAGACCCTCGAGCCGGCGCTCGGACTGTTCGCAGCCGTCGATGGGGTTGCGGACGAAAGCCAGTCCGTCGTCCCGACGCGACTGGCGTCCCCGCGCGTTCGAATGGCGCAACAGATTGCCGCTCGCCTCTCGCCGGCTGGGTCCCGTTCTCCCGGTGAGCCACCGCGACACAGACTGTGGGGCGCGGTGTTTGCCGCCGTGGTCGCGGGGTTTCTGTTGAGTGTGGGATTGGGATCCTCGTCGTGGAATGTGCCGGGTGGCGTGCCGGATGCGGCGCGCGGGTGCACCTGGCTCGCTCCCAGTGCAGTCCCCGATGGAGAAACAGCGAGCGCCGTGGTCGTCACGTGCGTGACCTGCCACCTCTCTCAAACTCCAGAGAGGACGCAATCGAAGATCGAAGTCCGGGAGTTTTCGAGAGATCTGGATCGGCTTATCATCGCCTGGCATGCGGCTGCCGCGGTTCCGCGGACACTTCTCGACGTTCTCATCGCCGAATGCGCCCCAAGGGTTCCTCCGTATGTCTGAATCGTTCACTCGCCGCGGATTCCTGCAAGGGGCCGGGGCCGGGCTGGTTGCAGCCGGGTATTCCGCCACGGCGCGCGGATACGCCGCCAATGAGACGCTTCACGTCGGTGCGATCGGCACGGGGGGGCGCTGCCGGCAACTCTTGCAGACGCTGCACGACGTCGCCGGCGTGCAGGTCGTCGCCGTGTGTGACATCTGGGATGCGGCACGTGAAGAAGGACGGAAGCTCGCCGCCCCGGACTGCGAGGTTTTCACCGACTATCGCCAATTGCTCGATCGTCCCGGGATTGACGCGGTCGTGATCGGCGCGCCGGACCACTGGCATGTGCCGATGACGGTTGACGCCTGCGCCGCCGGCAAAGACGTTTATGTCGAGAAACCACTCACGCACGACGCGTCCGAAGGTCAAGCCGTCATCGATGCGCAGAACCATCATCGTCGGATTGTACAGGTCGGCATGCAGCAGCGGAGCATGCCCCACATTCAGCAGGCCAACGAACTGATCCGCGCCGGACACATCGGCGACGTCCATAAAGTGCATCTCACGTGGAATCGGAACACGGAGCGCACCGCGCGCCGCAAGTACGGCATTGATCCCTCGGCGCTCGACTGGCAGCAATTTCTCGGCGATGCCCCGCCACAGCCGTTCGATGAGTATCGCTTCCGCAACTGGCGCTGGTTCTGGGATTTCGGCGGGGGGATCTTCACGGAGCTCAGGGTGCATTGGATCGACGTCGCGCATTGGATCCTGGGCCTGGACGCACCACAAGTCGCGCTCAGCATCGGCGATCACTTTCAGGCGGCCGGTTTGTGGGAGACTCCCGACACGGTGCAGACCTTACTCAAGTCCCCCGAAGCAGGAGTACAGGCCTACTTTGAAGGAACGTTCTTTAACGCGCGGAACCGATCGATGATCGAGTTCATGGGAACGAAGGGGACCATTTACATTGACCGCGGCCGCTATGAAATCCACCCGGACCCGCATCAGGATCTCAAGGCCAGTGAACTGATTCTCGGCAAGGAAGCGCGCGGGGCCGATTTCTTCTCCAATCCGCACGGTGAGCTACTGCACCTCGCCAATTGGGTCGAATGCTGCCGCACTCGCAGTCTGCCGAATGCTCCCGCCAAAGTCGGCGTCGCCGCTGCAGCCGCCGCACACCTGGCGAATCAGGCGCTGCGATCGGGACAAATCGCAACAGCATAGCGGGAAGTTGCAGGATCAAACCGATCGCTTCCGGACAAGTCGTTCGCACCGCAGAACTCCGGCGGCTCAGGGAATGCAGGAACAACAACATTCGTCTGCAGCGACTTCAAAACCCGTTGCGGATTTCCATTCACTGGCATCCTCATTAAGGAGCGACCATTGGCCGACAACAGCACACGCCAGTTTTATGATCGGATCAGCGCGGCTTATGACACGATCGCCGACGGCGGCGAACATGTCGCGCGCGAACACGGGTTGCAGATGCTCGCCGTTCACGAAGGGGAACGAGCCCTGGAAATCGGCTATGGGACGGGCCATACGATCGTGGCTTTGGCGAAGGCCGTGGGCGACACGGGTCATGTCGACGGTGTGGACATCTCTGACGGCATGATGACCGTGGCGTCGGCCCGTGTCGCAAAGAGTGAGATGATGTCCCGCGTGTCGCTCCAGGTCGGCGACGTCCCGCCCCTGAACTATCCTGACGCCACATTTGACGTCGTGACGTTGAGTTTCACTCTCGAACTGTTTCCATTGGAGACCATTCCGACGGTTCTGGCAGAGATACGCCGCGTTCTCGTCGACGGCGGCCGTGTCGGGATTGTGAGCATGGCGTCTGTACGACCGGGAGAGCATGCAAGCGCCCTGGAGGACACCTACAAATGGATGCATCGCCATTTCCCGCACATCGTCGACTGCCAACCAATCGACGCAGAAGGATTCGTGCAGAACTCCGGACTCGTAATTCAACAGAGTGAGCGACTGTCTTTATTCACGATGCCTGTTGCAGCAATCGTTGCAGTGAAACCGGGCGCTGGGGCTTCATGACGGCGGCGTTCCGAGAAGCACGCTTTGGTTGACGTGCGATCACCATCGGGGGAACGGAATCCCCTGAGGCTGAACCGCTCACCGACATGAGCGGCAACACGACTGCATCACCGCAACTGTCAGCGGGATGCGAGTTGACGATCACATCGACCGCAACACGGCCGCGGCACTTTGGCCGACATGAGTACGATTCACGCTCAAAGCGACGTCGCTTTGCAGACGCAATGGTTCGCCGCGCACGACGTTCAAGCGACAGAGCGGATCGGGAGTTTCGTAGTTGAGCGTCATTGGCAGCGTGCGGTGCCGCAATGCCATCAGACTGCCGGCGAGCTCAACCGCACCGGACCCCGCGTCAAAGTTGCCGAAGTAGCTTTTCAGCGCCGTCACCGGAATGCGGCTCGCATGTTCTCCCAAAGCCTGATGATACGCACGGGCTTCCACCCAATCATCGCGCTGCGTCCCTTTGCCGTGCGCATTGATGTGTCCAATCTCGCGGGGATCAATTCCGGAGCGACGGAGGACATGCTCGATGGCGCGAACGACGCCGGTCCCGCCGGCCCCATTCTGATATCCCCGTCCGTCGCAACCGCCGCTGACGCCCAGGATTTCCGCATAGATGTCGGCGCCGCGGCCGACGGCATGCGACAACCGCTCGATGACGAATACCGCGGCACCCTCACCAACGATCGTACCGTCACGGTCGCGGTCAAACGGACGGAGCGCCCGCGTGGGGTCGTCGTGCCGCTGCGACAGCGTGTCGTAAACATTGAGCCGCGCGATATCGACGGGATGAATGTTGGAACTGCACGCCCCCACAATCATGACGTCGGCACGATTCGCTTCGATGATGCGAATCGCTTCAGATAATGCGAGAAGAGCGGATGCCTCGCCGCTGGTGATCGTGTTATTCGGGCCCTGGGCGTCGTGTTCGATCGCCACGTGACAGGCGGGCATGTTGGGCAACTGCCTGAGTAGCCACAGGGGGGCAATTTTGCCGATCTTGTCGTCGCCCCATCGCTTATAACCGTCACGACTGGACGGATCAGCAAAGTCTGCCGCGGCTTCCGCCAACTCATCCGGTGTGAAGGAGATATGTCCCGCACCAAATTCGACGCCCAGTCGTTCCGGCGGTACGTCTCCCGCCTTGAGACCTGCGTCCTTCATGGCGACCGATGCCGCCGAAACCCCCAGTTGGATGTCCCGGGACATCACCTTGAGGAATTTCTTCTGGTAGACGTAATCCCGCGGATCGAAATCCGTGATTTCGGCCGCCAGTTTGGACGGAAGGTTCTCGGAGGGCAGCGACCTGAGAAAGTCGACACCGGACCGGCCCGCCAGGAGATTGTTCCAGAATGCCTCTTTGCCGATGCCGACGGGAGAGAAAACTCCCACGCCAGTCACGACGACACGGGGTAACTGCGACCCAGCCATCTTCGCCTGATCCCACGCTGTACAGCGGACGCGCCTTCTCCCCTTATCGGAGAAACCTCCGTGATGAGGTGAGCCCCAGCCCCAGAAGTGCGTATCGCCGTTAGAACGCGACATCCCTGCGGACGGCGTGGACGAACGAAGAACCTGACACCGCCCTCTCCGGGCGACCCCGATTCCACTGCCCACTGCCGTGCTGCCAGCCAATCCTGCTGTCCGTGATTCTCCGAACGCATGCGCGTTCGTCAGCCTGACCCATCAGGCGGACAGCATTCAGCAGGGATTACATCCAAAATATCGGGGGATGTCAAGCATGGAGACGGATTTCCCGTCGCGAAGGTCCGGTCACGTTCTGATTTCTCAACCAAGATGCGTCCAGAATCGAAGTCCCGGACCCATTCCAAAACCTACAAACCCTGACCGCTGCACACGACCCGAAATGTCCGCGCCATAATACGCAAGTCATTGAAAACAGAACAGTTGCGAAGGTACAGCAAATCAAAAGCCACCTTGCGGCGAAAACTCTCGAGGTTGTTGTCATACCCGTTCACCACCTGGGCCACCCCTGTCAGACCAGGCTTAAGGCCCAATCGCTGCAGATAGTCGGGAATCTGCTCGGAGAGCTCTTCGATGAATTCCGGTCGTTCGGGTCGCGGCCCGACGAGACTCATTTCCCCACGGAGAACATTCCACAACTGGGGAAGCTCATCAAGTCGCGTTCTTCGCAGGAAACGCCCCAGCGGCGTGACGCGAGCATCTCCTTCCACGGCAAATTGGGCCCCGTCTCGCTCCGCATCATTCCGCATCGTCCGGAACTTGTAGAGCGTAAAGTGTCTGCCGTACGTGAAGTGCCCCCGCCGGTCGCGCCTTTGCGTCCTCCGCTCATGGGCTTCCCAGGGGACGTGCGAATCTGCCTGTCGGCGGTCGCCGCGACGCAAGTTCAGCCCCACGCGTGTTTGTTGAAAAATCGCGCCGCCGGGCGAGGTGACCTTCACGAGCATCGCAATGAGGAGCATGACCGGCGCAAGCACGATCAGGGCGACCAATGAAAGCACGACATCCATGACGCGCTTGGTGATGCGGGTCGAGCGACTCAGGCTGCGGGCGTCACGACGCACCGGTTCCTGCGGTAGACGCCGCAACCAGGGAACCGATGGGAGATCCTCTTGAGCAGCATAGTCGACGATGTCGCACAGTCGTCCAGGCCGACTGGTCCGCTCGGCGGTCGCACAAATCATTGCTGCACGTGTCGAATGAGAACGCTCCGCCTCTCAAATAACGGGAAGCGGCAATGCTCGGGTCAGTCCAACCATACGATCCCCGCCGCAACTCGTCCGGCGGGTTCCGTGAAGAACTGCGTTTGACCGGGCTCAATTTGACGGATGTTCGGAAACGGAGGTTCTGATGGTTGGCCCGGTCTGAGGGGACGCAACAGGAACGCGGCCTGTTCCAAATTGCGCTGCGGGCACGGTGACGGAACGCGAGGCCACAGCGAGGCTCCATCTCTCCGGCTACAGCGGCAAATCGACAGCCGCATCAGACGCAGAACTGCGTGCGACGGCCTCAATGAACTGCATGTAGCGTTCACCCATCGCAAAAGTGGTGAGTGAGACCTGTTCTTCGCCACGAATGGCGTTAATAAACTCCTCTTCCACCCGCCATCGCCCGGTTTCGGCCTCGGGCAGGACGACCGGGCGCAAGGTGGCGTCGCCATGATGCCCCACCAGGACGCGTTCCTCCGGTTCAAATTCCACGCGGATGGTGCCCCGACTTCCATACAGATGAATCTGCTTTCCTGGGCCAAAAAGGGTGATTCCACTGACGTGATAGATTCCGCGACCGCCCCCCTCGAGCTGAGTCAGGATCTGCACGCTGTCGGGGACCGTGGCATCGGAATACTCGCTGGTCTGAAGATTGGGCCGCTGTGGCTCGAAGAGGGTCGCCTGGGCGAAGACGCGGACCGGCGGCGGCGACCAGCGAAGTGCCGTCTCGTGGAGAATGCCCAGGGCGAGAACATTCAGTCCGCTGATCGCGCGATCCTGTCGCCAATGCAGTGGCGAAGAATAGTCCCAGAACACATCGTCGGCCCCGAGGACGACCAGTTCCCGGAGCTCTCCCAGAAAGCGGTCGCGAATCAACCGTTCGACGAACGGGCCACACGTCAGTCCAAACGGGCTGGGGACAATTTGCGCGACTAACTCCGGATGCTGGCCGGCGGCGTCGACCATTTGCCGAGCCTCCGCCAGATCGCGCGCCATGCGGGCCTCGGTGAGGACGTGCTTCCCAGCCGCGAGCGCCGCACACGTCACTTCGCAGTGGAGATTTGGCCATGTGCCGACCATCACCGCATCGATCTGGTCGTCCGCGATCAGGTCCTGCCAGCGGTCGAAGGTCTTGGGAATTCCAAACTCGCGGGCGACGCGCCGCGTCGATTCGGGTGTCCGATTAGCGACGCTGACGATCTCCACTGCATCAATCGCCCGGAAACCGGGAATATGCCGCGCACGCGTATTCGCACCCGCACCGACGATTCCGATGCGGACTTTTGGCTTTGACATCGCTGCTTCTATTCCTTCACGTTGCTGCAGACCAACTCCACGCCGCGGCAACGGCCATCGGGGAAGGTGGGGGCGAGTAGGGATCAGGTTTTCGGCGAAAGTGCTCGCTCGCGACAGGCAAACCGGGATTCTAGGACGCCTGCGCCACGGCGGAAAGGGAGTCCCCGCGTTCGTTGACCACCACGGCGGCCGTCTGATGGGCGGCAATGGCAGTCGCGTCAGTCGATGTAGATCATCTCGCTGAGGTTGAACAGCAGACGGCAGAAATTTGGCAGGCCGTGAACCGACGCGTACTCGACCAATCGCTGCTGTTCGTGCCGTGTGGGGGAACGGCCGATGAGCAGCTCCAATCCGCGAACGACTTGTCCGTCGAGCGTGTCCGATTCGGATTCCAGCCGCGTCGCAAAAGCTGCCGCACTCGACAGGTGGAATCGACTGTTCAGCATGGACAGCGCTTGCAGCGACGTGAGGGTTTCATCCCGACGCGGCGTACTTTGGGATGAGTCGGCGCAGTCGAGCGTCGTCATGTAGGGATCCGGCTGCGATCGCACAATAAAGCGGTACACCGCCCGGCGATGCGACTGCGGATCGTCCGGGTCGAACTTGTGATACTCATAGTGCGGCGAGTGTTCGGTCCGTTCCAATTCAAACAGGTAGTACCCCGGCCCGCCCATGCGATCGTTCAGCCTGCCGCTGGCCGCCAGAATCGTGTCGCGAATCTCTTCGGCTTCGAGTCGTCGTCGACTGGCACGCCACAGCAATCGGTTCTCGCCATCAATGCGTGCATTCGCCTCATTCCCCGTCGACGCCTGTCGATAGACGGCGCTCGTGACGATCAGCCGATGCAGCTGCTTCCACGATTGACCGTTGTCGCGAAACTCCACGGCCAGCCAGTCGAGCAGTTCCGGATGGCTGGGTGACTGGCCCATGCGGCCGAAATCGTTGGGCGTCTCCACGAGCCCGCGGCCGAAATGGTACTGCCAGATGCGATTGACGATCGATCTCCAGGTGAGTGGGTGATCGATTCTCGTGATCCATCGAGCGAGTGCGGCCCGACGTTCCCCCTCGGCATCACCCTCCGCAACAGGCAAGTGGGCATCAAAGTTCTTCCCCAGCGGGACGGCCTGCGGTCTTGCGTCCTCCCCGGGCTGCAGCACATTGCCGCGATGCAGAATGCGAATCGTCCGCGGCACTCCCTGCGTCGGCTTGAATTGTCCCTGAGGGGCGAAGTGCGTGGCGGCCGCATACACCAGGTGACGCGGTGGAAGTGCGCGGAGGTTATCCTCAGCCTGAGTCAGTTGGACCTTGAGCGTCGCAGGGTCGGTTGCCGTTCTCAGGAGTTCCCGAAGTTCCTTGATCTGCGTGACTAGTTCTTCCCGTTGGCGCTCCTGCTCGGCGCTGGTCCCATAGGGGCGATCCGCCCGATCCACGGCAGCGAAGACCGCCTGCAAGCCGTAATAGTTGGCCTGGGTCAGTGGATCGAACTTATGGTTATGGCAGCGGGCGCACTGAATGGTCACGCTGCAAAATGTGTTGAGCGTGTTGCAGACCATATCGTCGCGGTCGAGATTGCGGGCCTCCTGCCCGTCGATCTTCGATTCGGGCACTTCCACATGACCGATGAAGTCCCACGGACCGGCGGCCAGGAAACCGAGGCCGAGCACGCCGTCCTCCGAGTCCGGGAACAGCATATCCCCGGCAATCTGCTCCTGAACGAATCGGTCAAACGGTTTGTCCTCATTGAAGCTGCGGATGACGTAGTCGCGATAGCGCCAGGCATAGAGGAGGTACGGGTCCTGCTCAAAGCCCGAGGTATCGCCGTACCGCACAAGATCTAACCAGTGCTTGCCCCAGTGCTCACCGTAGCGCGGCGACTGCAATAGACGATCGATCAAGCGCTCGTAGGCACCTGGGCGGGTATCGCTCACGAAGGTCGCGATCTGGTCGGGCGTTGGCGGCAAACCATGCAGGTCGAAGGTCGCCCGCCGGATCAAGGTGCGCCTGTCGGCGGCGGGCGCCGGCGAGAGTCCCTTGGCTTTCAACCTGACTGAGATAAACGCGTCGATAGGATTGGCGTGCCCAACGGGAACGCTCGGACGGACTGGTGTTTGGAAAGACCACAACGCTGCC
>JAHBXU010000119.1 GCA_019636315.1 Planctomycetaceae bacterium
CCGACGTCGCGGTCCGTCTGGCGGACGCTCATGAATCGCACGATGAGCCCGAGCGACCAGTCGGTTGGACAGCGGCACACGTCGAAGGGCGGGACGTGCTCATCGGGATGACGCTCCGCAGCTTTCAGAAGCACTACGGAATCACCGATCAATCAAGTCAGCAACTGCAGGACAAGTTCGTCGAACTCTGTAATACAATGGTGGACCATGGTTGGTCGCTTCTATTTCTCTCGACGGATTACTGGCAATCGGAGGATCGCGAAAACGATCGCGAAGTCTTCGAGCATGTGCTGAAAAGAATGCGATCACCGGACAAGGTCCATGTCGTCGACGACATCCTCGATCCTGCGGAACTGATCAGGGCCTATGGGCGCTGTGACGCTTTGATCAGCGTTCGACTTCATCCGATCATCCTCGCATCGACCACGGGTGTGCCCAGCGTGGCAATTGCTTATGACCCCAAGTGCCGCGAGTTCATGACTCAGTTGGATATGGACCGATTCTGCCTCGATGTCGAGTCCTTCGACGCCGCCGAGGCGTTTTCGCTGTTGCGTGAACTCATTGACGATCGAGCCGCGATCTCCGACAGAATTCAGCAGCGCTGCACCGAGTTGCAGCAAGCGACCGGCGAGGTCTACCGCCGGATCCACGAGATCGTCACTGAATTGGGCCCTCAACGGCATGCAAAGGCGATGGTCCCGGCTCCACGCCAGAATGAGCTCGAGGCAACAGCGCACATGTTCAGCGGCGGAAAGTAAAGCCAATGCATCCACCCTGTCCTGTATGTGACGGAACGGAGTGGGAGACCATCGGTACGCGCGTGCATCACCGATCGGTACTGCAATCGACGGAAGGGCCATTTCAACTTCGGATGCGAGTTTTATTCGAAGTGTGGCATCCTGAACGTGAGTCCATTGCATTCGAGTCGCTCCTCTGTCGTCGATGTGGGTTTGTGATCTATGCCCCCCGACCGACGGCGGATGATCTGGATCGAAAGTATCGCTTTCTGACGTCGTCGGCGCGCGACGGCAGAGAGAAGCCTCAATCGGTCGAACGCGAAGCGGAGCGAGCGGCACGACTCGAGGCCAAGCTCGCGGCATTCGTACGGGGCAGCGGAAAACGCATTCTCGACTACGGCGGTGGAGACGGCAGGCTGATCGCGCCATTCAGCCAACAGGGAGGCAAGTGTTTTGTTGTCGACTATGTGACCGCAACGGTGGAAGGCGTGACACGACTCGGCGACACACTCGACGACCTGGACTCGGAGGACCGATTCGATCTGATCGTCTGCAGTCATGTGATCGAACACGTCGCAGAGCCATTGCGAGTTCTAACTCGCCTGCGAGACCATCTGTTGGATGGAAGTGTAATCTACATTGAAGTTCCGATGGAAATCTGGAAGAAGCCGCCGCTCCATAAGGAGCCAGTGACCCATGTGAACTTCTTCACAGTCGACTCGCTGAGGACGCTGATTCAAAGGTCCGGACTCCATCCCGTGACGGTGAGACTGGAAGACTCTCCACACCCGGACGGCCACCATGCGGTGGTAGTGGCAGCCATCGCCCGACGATTGCCAGGTTCGCCTCCGCAAGTCAAATACTCTGGCGCGGCAGGAACGCGTCAGCTTCTCCATCCGTCGTTTGGGGCACGACTGCACCGCGCACTGCTCAGACCAACGGCGCTGCCAGCGGCCGCGTGGCACAAGATGACTCGCCGTGTGTTCAAATGACGTCTCCCTCTGTCAGCATCATCATCCCCTGCTTCAATGCCGAGCGGTTCATCGGTGAGGCCGTGGAGAGTGCGCTCGGGCAAGCCTATGCCCCGTTGGAAGTCGTCGTCATTGACGACGGGTCGACGGACGGCAGCATCAATGTGCTGCGGTCGTATGGTGATCGCATTCGTTGGGAAACCGGTCCGAATCGCGGAGCCTGTGCCGCACGAAATCGCGGCATCGAATTGGCCCAAGGAGAATTGATTCAGTTTCTCGATGCGGATGATCTGCTGGATTCGGAAAAACTGTCTCGACAAGTTCCTGTTCTCAAACGATCTGCCGCGGACCTGGTCTTCTGCAATGTCACGGAAACCAATCTCCTTTCCGGCACGCAAACCGGTTTGTACAGACCACGGGAACGATCGACGTTCCGGCAGGCGTGCTTTGACAAGATTCAAACGTCGGCGCCGCTCCATCGTCGCGACAACCTTCAGGCGGTCGGAGGATTTGACGAGCATCTGCCCTGTGCTCAGGAGCGTGATCTGCACTTGCGTCTGGCCTGTCAGGGGCTCGAGTTCGAGCACCTGGATGAATCACTCGTCACGCACCGCCGACGTGCCGGGAGCCTGTCGTCCGACACGCTGCGCGTGTTCGACCAGCACCTGGCCATCACAATGAGAGCCTTTGACATCCTCAAGGCGCATGGCACGGCGACCGAGGAGCGGCGTAGGGCTCTGGCGGGGTTGCTGGCCCGTGACGCACGGTACTATCTCACCTGCGGAGTGACTGACCGGGCGATGGCGTATTTTGCGACCGCGAAAGAAATCCACCCGGACGGTGGCATCGATCATGCCTACTCCCGACCGACGCGCTGGTTGCGGCGACTGGTCGGCCCGACGTTGACCGAAAAACTCGTCCAGCAGAAGCGACGGGCCAGACGTTATGACTCGCCCAGTGCTGCAATCCAGTGAGTTGCGCGGCATCAGGCCGATGAAGTTGATTCAGCCCAAACCCGACTATACTTCCCCTTGCACGGTGCCGCAGCACCAGCGCATCGCCTGCCGACTGCCTGTCACATTCATCAAATACCGCTACCGTCATCATGCGGGCCCGTCCGGTTACAGCCGCCTTTGTGACTATGTCGATACTCCCACACTGGATCTGTCGACGGCCATGTACTGGCTCGGAGAGACTGTTGGCCGCCCGTTCTGCCTGTGGGCCTCGAAACGCAGCACCCAGTTCGAGTATTCACGCTACGACTGCGTTCAGGAACTGGAGTTCCTCACAGACGCTCTTTTGCGAAACCGCCGGCGAATCTATCACTTTATTTATGCCGAGAAGTCATTTTCACTTACCGCTCGATTTGCCGGTCGGTTGAAGCAGCGCGGACATCTCCTCGTCGGCACGGTGCATCACATGCCTGAGCAACAGAGTTGGGTAAGCCGCAATCACGATCACTTCCGCCATTTCGACCGCTTAATCACTATGGACGAGCGGTCCGTCCCCTACTGGCGGACAATCACCGGACGGAGCAACGTTCAATGGGTGGCCAACGGCGTGGACGCGTTGTACTTCCACCCTCGGAACCATCCGGCCACTGCGGCGACTCGAGTCGTGTTTGCGGGAACACATGAACGTGATCTGGAGGCGCTCGAAGCCACCATGGAATTCTTGCCGCCGTCGACAGGGTTCGAATTCGACCTGATCGGGAAGTCGCCGGCCATCGTTGACCTGGCGCGACGTTTTCCCCACGTTCGCCATCATCAAGAACTCAGTGACGAAGCCTATCGCAACCTTTTACAACAATGTTCCATGCTCCTGTTGCCGCTGAAATCGAGCACATTCTGCAACGTGGCACTGGAGTCGATGGCGTGTGGATTGCCAGTTGTCACCACCAAGGGCGGAATCGAAGCATACTTAAACTCCGACTGTGCGGTCGTCGCCGAGGTCGGCGACGCTGCCGGACTCGCGGAAGGACTGCACCAACTCCGCTCGCGGCTGGCTGAATCGTCGGAAGCCGCGCGACTGCAGGCGGAGCGGTTCTCCTGGCAGGAAGTCGCGCGGCAACACATTCAGTTCTATGCAGAGCTTCTCGACAGCAGTCCGGTCACCCCTGCCGTGAGTTCTCTGCGCCCGATGTCCGAGAGCCGGGGACGTCCTGAAATGATCCCGCGGGAGACCATCACAGACGCTTGAAGGGAGTCGAATTCGGAAGTGTGCAGGGAGGTGTCACCATTTTGCGATTCGCACAATGAGCGATTGCAGCCCTCACACTCATCGACGTCGTCGCTGCCGAGGACATTGTGATTCCGTTTAATAAGCCATTCATCGCCGGCAAAGAGTTGTACTACGTTGCGCAGGCGGTCACCTATGGGAACATCTCGGGGGATGGCCATTTCACGAAGGCGTGCGCACGACTGCTGGAGGAGCGGTTTGGCATTCATAAGGTGCTGATGACTCCATCGTGCACGGCGGCTCTCGAGATGGCCGCCATGTTGTGCGACTTTCAGCCGGGGGACGAAGTCATCCTCCCGTCGTACACGTTTGTCTCGACGGCGAGCGCGTTCGTCCGGGAGGGGGCGAGGCCGGTGTTCGTGGATGTCCGCCCGGACACGCTGAACATCGACGAGTTTAAGATTGAAGAGGCAATTACCGAACGCACCCGGGCGATTGTTCCGGTCCACTATGCGGGCGTGGGCTGCGCGATGGACGAGATCATGCGCATTGCCGAGCGGTACCAGTTGACAGTGATTGAGGACGCAGCTCAAGGGGTGAACGCACGTTTTCAGGGACGCCATCTCGGTTCGATCGGTCACCTGGGTTGCTATAGTTTTCACGAAACGAAGAACTATATTTGCGGCGAAGGAGGCGCTCTGTGCATTAATGATGAGCGCTTCGTCGAGCGAGCGGAAATCCTTCGTGACAAGGGAACCAATCGCCAGCGATTCTTTCGAGGTCAGGTCGACAAGTACACGTGGGTGGATGTCGGCTCATCTTATGTGCCCAGTGAACTCTGTTCGGCGTTCTTGTACGGTCAACTGGAACTCCTGGACCGCATCGCGTCTCGGCGGAAGGAAATCTTCGATCAGTACTTCCGCCTGCTCAGTCCCTTTGCAGCATCCGGACTTCTCGAATTGCCTCATTTGCCGGAGGACTGTCAGTGTAATTATCACATGTTCTATGTGCTGCTGCCGACGCGCACGGTGCGGGACCAGTTGCTGGAGTTTCTGCACAGCCGGGGGATCACGGCAGTATTTCACTACATTCCGCTGCATACATCACCGATGGGACAGCGCCTGGGAACGCACGTCCGTTCACTTCCCTACACGGATGACTTGAGTGGACGGCTGATTCGTCTGCCGTTCTTCTACGAGATTGAACCGCATGAGATGGATCGCGTGGCCCGCTCCCTGGCGGAGTTCTTTGGAGTGGGCGAACGAACGGAGAATGAGCGAGACGTATCGCAACGGATGTTGCAGAATGCCTGACGACGCGAGCATGCGAGTACTGATGCTCGCTCACTCCTGATGAAATCACAATCTCACGGATTCAACCAAGATTCACGATTTGAGGAATTCAATGAAGCGCGCGTTCGTTACGGGAATCACCGGTCAGGACGGATACTATCTGACCCGTCTGCTGCTTGAGAAAGGGTATGACGTCCAGGGCATCGTCCGGCGGACGAGCAGCATGACGCGGCGGCGAATCGACCAGTTGAAGGACGAGATGCCGGAATGCGCCGACCGGATCACGATGCAGTACGGCGATGTGACGGATGCGGCAGGATTGATCCGGGTGGTCATGGAATTGGAGCCGGATGAGATCTACAACCTCGCCGCGCAGAGTCATGTGCGCGTGTCGTTTGACAAGCCGGCCTATACGCAGTCCGCAAATGCGGACGGCTGTTTGAATCTGCTGGAGGCGGTGCGGCTGCTCAATCAGCGCAAGCCTGTCCGGTTCTATCAGGCGTCGACCAGTGAGATGTTCGGCGGATTGCCGGAGACGGTGCCTCAATCTGAACAGACGCGGTTTCATCCCCGCAGTCCGTATGCGACCGCGAAAGTTGCGGCCTTTCATCACACCGTCAATTACCGAGAGGCATACGGGCTGTTTGCATGCAACGGGATTCTTTTCAATCACGAATCGCCGCTGCGGGGAGAGAATTTCGTGACGCGGAAGATCACCCTGGCCGCCGCACGCATCAAAGAGGGATTGCAATCCGAACTCTCGCTTGGAAATCTCGATGCACTGCGGGATTGGGGCTACGCGGCTGACTATGTTGAAGCCATGTGGATGATGATGCAGCAGGATGATCCGGACGATTTCGTGATCGCCACGGGCGTGAGCCATAGCGTGCGGGAGTTTCTCGAAGAGGCCTTCAGCCGCGTCGGACTCGATTATCAGGACTATTTGCGGATCGATCAGAAGTACTTCCGCCCGACCGAGGTGGAGCAACTGTGCGGCGATCCCAGCAAAGCTCGGGACGTCCTGGGGTGGGAACCGAAGACCGATTTCTATCAGTTGGTGCAGTTGATGGTCGACCACGATTGTGAGGTGGCCAAACACGAGCGCCTCTACGAGGACATCCGCGGACAAGTCGAAGCCCGGGAGACCTGGCGGTGAGGGCTGCTCCGCAGACGGACGTCGATCAACCGGGGGCGCCGGAGGACTGTGCGATCGCACCAGGGCGATCGTCTGATCCCATATCGACCGTGCTCCATCGACCCCTGGAGCCGGGTACGACAGCGCGGCCGTTGCGCATCCTGCATGTCATCGATCGGCTCTCCCTGGGCGGGACGCAGAACCTGCTTAAGCGTTCGCTGACGGAGCTTGATCTGCGCGGCGTGTCCTCTCATGTGTGCGTGTTGGGTTCCGAACGTGCGACGGATCCCAGTTTCAAAGGGCTCTCAGCTCCAGATTATCTGGAGTTTTCTGGTGAGTATCGGAATCCGTGGCACGTCAGGAAGTGCAAGCAGAAGCTGCAACTGGTCATTGACCGCGTTCAACCTGATATCGTGCATTCCTATCTGTGGGTTTCCGACTTTGTGGCGGCACTGGCGCAACAAGGCAGATCGGCCGCGCACATCAGTCACATTGTCGACCGTCGCGATTGGCAGGCATCCCAGAGGCTCGTCCATCGACTGCGTCGGCGGGCAACACAATGGGCCTTTCACCGAGCAGGTACGCGGTTTGTTGCAGTTTCGGAAGCCGCGAGAGAATTTGCCTGCGAGCACATGCAGTACCGACCAGAGTCGGTCTCGGTTGCCTGCAACGGAATTGACTGGGCGCAGTTCACTACTGAATCGCTGCCGGATGTGCCGCGCACTCAATTGTCGCTGGGGACGGCCGGTCGCCTGGAGAACGAGAAAGGACATCGCCATCTTATCGATGCCTTGACGGACATCGTGAAACACCGCTCGGACGTGCGGCTTGCCATTACGGGAGATGGTCCACTGAGAGGCTCACTCGAAGCTCTGGTGCGTGACCGGCGTCTGACGCCACATGTTGAATTCCTCGGATGGGTGCCCGACGTCCGCGCGTTTTACCGATCCCTCGACGTCTTCGTCGTTCCCTCTGTCACGGCAGAAGGACTGCCCACGACAATTCTCGAGGCAATGGCATCCGGATGCGTGGTTATCGCGTCCGATGTCGGAGGTGCGGGCGAAGCGATTCGGGACGGCATTGACGGCCGCCTTGTCGCGCCAGGCAATCCGGCGGCATTAGTCGAGGCGATCTCTCAAGCGCTGGATCAGCCGGAGCTGCGACGTACATGGGCAGCTTCTGCTCGAGCGCGTGTGCGCGAATACTTCACAACCGAACGGATGGTCGACACGATCTATCAATCCTACCTGGCAGCATTGGAGGCGAGGCGCATCTCATGAAACACGCGGTGGTGACGGGAGCAAATGGATTGGTCGGCCGCCGGGTTGTCGCGCGACTGCTGGAGCGCAACGTCCGGACGACGGCCGTCGACCGAGTGGACGGCGCGTTTGATTGTCCTTTCTTTAACGCCGACCTGACTCAGCCAGAAGTCCTCGACGAGATCTTGACGCCGGAAACCGTTGTCATCCATCTCGCCGCAAAGACGAGCGTGGCAGGCTCAGTGGAGATGCCGCGGCAGGACTTCGACGTTAACGTTCTGGGCACGCTGGAGGTGCTGGAGTCGGTCCGTCGTCGCCGGGCATCCCTCGTATTCTCATCGTCCTCGGCCGTTTTCGATCCGCGAGCTCCCCTGCCCCACAATGAGGAGTCTCCCAAAAAGCCAAGCTCCCCTTATGGCGCCGGCAAGCTGGCGTGCGAAGGGTACTGCCACGTCTATCACCATTGCTACGGATTGGACGTGCGGATCGTGCGGCTGTTCAATGCCTATGGTCCGGGGATGTCGCAGTATGCGATCTACGATTTCTTCCACAAGATCCGTTCCGCTGACGAGAGCATCGACATTCTCGGCGACGGCAGGCAGGTCCGCGACTTCCTGTATGTCGATGATGCCGCGGCGGGCTTTCTCGCGGTTGCTGACTCCGGAGCACCGGGTGGGGATTATAACCTCGCCTCCGGGCGTCCAACCGAGATTCTCGAAGTGGCACGGACCATGGCCCGCCTGATGGGCCGACCGGATCTGGTTCTCCGTACGACAGGCCAATCGTTTGCCGGCGATGTGTCGCAGTGGTACGCAGACATCACAAAACTTCGCGGAATCGGTTTCACCCCTCGCGTCAGCCTCGAAGAAGGTCTCTCCGCAACGATCAACTGGTTGGAGCGGCAGTCGTAAGCGGGGCGTCCGCCCCTGGAGCTTTCTTTCCGGGCCTCCCTCCCATCACTCCACACGACGCAACAACGATGAGTGACACAACGATCTTCGACATTGGTTTCCACAAGTGCGAGGATGTGACCTACTACCTCACGCGAGGCTGCCGCGTCATCGCCGTGGATGCCGACCTGCGCAATATCGAATCCGCGCGCACACGGTTCTCAGCGCAGATCGCTTCAGGTCAGTTGACGTTGGTGCACGCGGCGATTTCGGATACCGACGATCAGTTGATCAAGTTCCACCTGAGCAAGAACACGGTCTGGAGTTCGTTGAATCCCGAGATCGCCAATCGCAGAAATGAA
>JAHBXU010000012.1 GCA_019636315.1 Planctomycetaceae bacterium
GTGACAAAAACGGAGGGTGAAAATGACGGATCAGCGCCAGATTGCGGAGGCACCCGAAAACCAAATCAGCATGAAGCGGGGATTTCCGATTTACCGCACTAATCCGAGTGTGCCATCGGCCAGCGGAATACCAACTCGCAGCAGACGATTCCAGGTGCCTGGCGGCAAGGCCTCGGTCATCGTCGACAACACCACCGGCGAACTCAAGGGCATTGGCGGGATGGGCTTTTGGTGGGACGAAGAAGTCGACACCACGCGGTTCGTCAAGATGTTCCTGGACGGCATCAAGCAGGCGGCAGGTTTGTCCAAGACCGGCATCCAAGTCTTTGAACTTGTCTATCTCCAAATGCGGGCGAATCCTGGTTCCGATGAAATCAAGCTCAACCAGTACGTCGCAAAAGACCACGGCATGAGCGATCGCACCTACCAGCGCGGTGTGCGCGAGCTGCTCGAAAAGGAATTCCTGTATCGCAGCGCAAGCGACGGGGTCTTCTTCGTCAACATCCGATTCATGTTCAACGGCGACCGCCTGGCGTTCGTGAAGTCGTATCACCTGAAAGGGGCCGGCCGGCAGCAGGAACTGCCGCTGGCCGAAGTGCCTGCCCTCACCGGCCCGACCGAATAGGTCATGGAATGTAGCCGTTGGTTTTGAGCCACGGCTCAAGGGCGGTCTCAAGTATCTCGCGCAGCGTGTTCGGTTCGACGCCATCCAACTGGCGCTCCAGAGACGCGCGCTTGAGAGCGGTCGCGTAGTCGCCGCGAATCCTCGTGCTGAGTGGCGCGGTGGCAATGTTTGTGATGGCTGCCGGCTTCGCTGGCGTTTCGACTGCCTTCGCGCCCTTGCCGTAGACGAATTCCTGCTCGCGGGGCGTAGGAATCGCCGGCGGGGCGCTTTTGAGTCCTTCAACGAGTGGTCGACGTTCTGCCATGCTCCCTTCCCTGCTATGACGCTGCCGTTACTGTTCGCTTTGAGCGTCCCTGTTGGCGGTATGCCTGCGGGAGGATTTCGCGAAACAACTGATTGACTTCATCGGCGGCCTCGCGTGCGCGCGATCCAAGTTGCCACGCAACAGCAGCCTGGCCGGGAGCGTCGGCATAAATCTGCCGCAGAATCATGTGCGTCTGGGCCAGCGGAAGCTGGAGCGACACGGCCGCGTCCTTCATGTCCTTGGTTAACCGATAGTTCTTGCCCACCATGTTCAGCACGATGACAGCGTCCGGTCGGCCGCCGCGAATGTCGCGGGCCTCACGGAGGACTTGCGTTGCCTGTGCCAGGGCGCGAACCTCCAGCATGCTCGCCTTGCAAGGCACGATGGCAAAATCGGCCCGCAACAGCAAGGCGCGACTGGTCTCGGTGTTGCTGCCCGGTCCGTCGGCGACGACAAAGTCGGCTTCGCGGGCAAGCACCGGTAGTTCATTGAGAATCTCGCTTGGACTGCTGAGCACGACGGTTTCGACCTTCGGCATGGCTTCGCGAATCCAGACCGAGGACGACTGCTGCGTGTCACAGTCGGCGAGCGTGACCGTGTGCCCCTGCTCGGTGAGCCAGGCAGCCAGGTGCACGGCCAGCGTGGACTTGCCGACCCCTCCTTTGTTGTTCGCGATCGTGATAATCATGAGCGCGACACTACTACGAGTTCCAGCAATCTGGCAAGCATTATTTCAGGCAAGCTGGATTGCCCGCTATCTGGAATGCCAGAATGAATGTCTTCCAGACATATGGATTGCTGGCCTGCATGATTTCTTGACTGCCAGCATTCTGTCTGGCTTGCTGGAACGACTGACTTCATGACTTCTGGATTGCATGAAAGCCAGCATGACAGAAAGCCGGAAAGCTGGATGGCTGTCATGCCGGACGTACAAACAGCCATCTGACTGTCTGGCAGTTTTCACGGTGAAAAAACCTCCGATGCACTGCATCGGGAAGATGTCTGCACTAGATTTGGCTTGTTTCTCCTGCGCAGGAGTTAGAAGACTGACTGCGGAGCGGGATGCTCCTCCATCATCCTTCGTGAGCGGCGCTGAAGTGTGCCGGGATGGCAATGCCGATGACGCGGGATGCGGCTGCGGTGTGTCACTTTGGGACGCTCAATGAAAGGCTTGGCGGTGCAAGGATGCGCCGGTTTACACGGCGAGGCGTCAGGAGGTTATTCGCCGAGCTGGATTTGCTTGATGGTCGAGAGGTTCTTGACGTTGACTCGGGGAGGTAGCTCCGGCTTGTCCCAATCGATCTCGGCCAGAATGGTGTCGGCGCCGAGCGGTAGCAGGGCCGTGACCCTGCCGCGTGCAAACGGGGCGTCTCCGGTGTACTGATCGGTACTTTGTAGAAATCGCTTGCTGTAACCGACGGTATCTCCGACCTGAATCGGCTGCGTTCGTTGGGACCAATCTGTCATACATGCTCCGCTGTTCGTTCGGCGGAGCTATAGCGCGACGGATTGCGAATGTCAAAGCTTCGTGGGGCTGTGCGTTCGACCGCCTTTCTCGGCGAGGGCTTCCTCGTAGAGGAAATAAGCCCGACGGCGCGTGGCCTCCTGGTCGGGCCATTGGCGGCATTGCGCCGATTGCTCAAGGAAGGCACGTAGGGCGCAGGCGTGAAACAGGTCGTCCAGCGGATCGTACGTCATGGCGGTCAGAAGAGGCTTGGTTGCCGCAAGTGGCCTTCGACCTGTTCGCGAAGGTCGCGCAGCTCGTTATGCACGCTGGCTGGCTCGGATGGAAAGGCTTCAGGCCAATGATTCAGCATGGCCTCGATGGCGGCCGCTCGCGCTTTCGCGAGCGAGTCGAACGATTCGTCGTGGATGCTGATCGGAAAGGCAAAGCCGCCATAGCTGTACATCATGTCCAAGCCATAGCGGAATCGGCCGTCATCGCACAAGGCAATTTTGATCGTGGCATGAAACCGGCCTCGGCTGGCGAGGAGCTCGCGATGGCCCTCGGATAGCACGCCGTGCTCGTTGGGTTGGCTAATCAGCATTGGCGGCCTTCTTGCGTCGCTTCTCGAAGACCATGCAAGTGTCGTGCAGGCCGGGGATGAACGATGAGCGATAAATCTTGCGGCTACTCGACGCCCCGTGGCTGAATCGGATGATGTCGGTGCATGGCTGCGTGAGTCCGGCCTCGAAGGCAAGTCGCTTGGTGTGGAAGGTGAGGGGGACGAAGCCTTCCTCACGATCGCAGTAATCGCCCATCAGAATGGCCAGTTTGCCGTTTGGTTTCAGTGCCTTGGCGGCATTGCGGATGAATTGACCGTACCGGCGCAGGAAGTCCGCAAGCGTCCGCGATCGCGATAAGTCTCGTGGATCGTCCGCGTAGAGCTTCTGCCGCCAGTAGGCGGGATGTGCCCAGATGAAATCGAACGCTTCCGAGGTGGAGAAGGCGTGTGGATCGCAAGCATCGAACCCGTCATGGATATCCCACGATAGACAGGGAATTCCCAGCTCCTCGCAAACGTCGCGACAAGTGCCGCTGCCGGCCATCGGGTCGAAGACCAGGCCGGGGCGGAAGTAGGTCAGCAAGTCCTTGATGAGGTTGCCGCCGCAGTTGCCTGGATAGGAGCGGTCGCCATATTCGCCAGCGCGAGAGTTGTGATAGAGGCTCGTGAGGTGAGGGACGGGACTCGCATTGATCGGTGCCTGCGGTAGCTTGGCAAAGATGACTCGCGGCGATACGGTCACGGCTCGCTGCCTCCGTGCGGCGAAGAAGGGATTGATTGGCGGTGGAGACTGGTTCATTGGCCGTCTCCTTCGTCCTTCGTTGGGTAAAGGTCGTCCGCGACGTATTGGATCAAGTCCCAAGTAAGGCCGTGGTTGCAGTCATGGACCTTTCGGCAACGCTGTAGGACGTGCCATGACTCTTCCTCATCAAGATCAGGGCGAAGCGACTGAACATCTTCAACGCACCAGATGACCGCGACTTCTTGGCGTTGATCCAGAATGGCGTGAATGTCGAGGTGAGAATTGCCATCCAGCACGTCGACGATCTGTGCTATACGGTCGTCGAGAAAATCGTATTGGGGAGAGGTGAATGATGGATCGGCGGAATCCCCGATTTCATCGATTAGAGAAGTGAGCCGGCTGCGAGCGGCGAGATTGCGGAGACTTTCTTCATAGAGTTTCTTGGTCATAGTGGATTCCTTTCCTGGTTGTGGCCTTGGCGGGCGCTTCCTTGCACCCGCCGTCGGCCGGTTGAGTTACTCTTTTTTCTCGTTGGCCACGCGGAGCGTGATGCGGCCGTCGAGGGGGACACATTCGAGCTGAATGTTGAACCCATTGCCGTCCTGGTGTGCCCAGGCACTGCCGATGCGGGTCCAGAATCCCTTCTGACCTTCGCGGTCGCGGACCTGGTAGGCGGTGTGGCTCGGAGGCTTGGAGCCGGTAGCGGTTTCTTTGGTGTTCGTGTTCGACATAACTAATTTCCTTTCGCATTGGTGACTGGCCACGACCATCGCGGCCTTTCGGGCACCATCAACCGAAGCGGACCAGTCGGAGCCGCAGGCGCTGCGGACAAGTGGAAAATTCGGAAGGGGACCCGTCTGCACAAGCGCAGCGCGGAAGATGGGGAGGGGCCGCCATTTTCTGCTTGCCGGACCGGCGACGCTTCGTAAGTGCCAGAGAAGAAGGCCGCGGGCGTTGGGCAGATAACCTCCTGATTGCGAATGGACAGTTAGTCGAACGACCCACGAACAGTTACCGAAACGCTGACTGGCTGTGCCAACAAGAGACACTCGCTGCCAGCAATTCCGATTGACGATCAAGAAAGATTCTGGCTCGTATAATCGCGCATGTTGCGCATCATCCAGAGCACCAGTTCAGCCCAAGCCAAGAGCTATTACTCGACGGCGGACTATTACTTGGCCAACGAACAGGAACTGGCCGGCCAATGGCGCGGTGAGGGTGCCCGCCTACTTGGCTTGGATGGAAAGGTCCGGCAATCTGAATGGGAATCACTGTGCGATAACCGCAATCCAAACAACGGAGAGCGGATCACATCGCGGCAGCGCGCGGATCGGACGATCGGCTACGATTTCAACTTCCATGTCCCCAAGAGCGTCTCGCTGCTTTATGCGGCGACACGCGACGAACGGCTCCTGGACGCGTTTCGGGAATCGGTCGATGCGACGATGCAGGACATCGAGGCGGAGACCCAAGCCCGCGTCCGCAAAAACGGTAAGAACGAGAACCGCCAGACGGGGAACCTGGCCTGGGGCGAGTTCATCCATTTCACATCGCGGCCGGTCGATGGCGTTCCTGATCCGCATTTGCACGCGCATTGCTTCGTCCACAACGTGACATTTGATGCCCAGGAGCAGAAGTGGAAGGCGGGCCAATTCCAGGACCTGAAGCGTGACGCCCCGTATTTCGAGGCGCTGTTTCATTCGCGGCTCGCCCACAAGCTCACTGACCTTGGGCTGCCGGTCGAGCGAACCAGCAAAGGCTGGGAGCTCGCTGGTATCGACAAGGGATTCGTCCGTAAGTTCTCTCGGCGGACCAAGCTGATTGAGGACAAGGCCCGTGAAATGGGAATCGACAGCGCGCAAGTCAAGGATGGTCTGGGCGCCAGGACGCGCGAGCATAAACAGAAGGATCTGTCCTTTGCCGAGCTTCGGGAAAGCTGGAATGACCGCATGTCGCAGCCAGAGCGCAATGCCCTGGCGGCGCTGGCCAAGCGGATCGGCGAGCGACCGCAACCGGCGGACGGCGACGCGGCCAGGCGGTCGGTCCAGTATGCAATGGACCATGAGTTTGAGCGAAAGTCGGTAATCCCCGAACGAATGCTGTTAGCCCGGGCGCTCAAGCACTCGGTAGGCAAGGCCACGGTTGACCAGGTCAGGCGCGAAGCGAATCGGGCCGATCTGATATTAGCCACGCGCAACGGCCGGCGCATGGCCACGTCGCGCCGGGTTCTCTTTGAAGAAAAGCGGCTCGTCGATTTCGCCCGGAAAGGCCGGGGCACCTGCCGGCCGTTCTTGCATAAGCTGGCCAAGTACCGACGGGACTTCCTCAACGACGACCAAAAGCGAGCCGTAAAAAGCATTGTCGAGTCGCGGGATCGCGTGATCCTGTTGCGCGGTAAGGCGGGAGTCGGCAAAACGACACTGCTGCAAGAGGCCAAGGACACGATTGAACAGTCCGGCATCAAAGTATTCGCGTTTGCCCCCTCAGCGGAGGCCAGCCGTGGCGTTTTGCGCACGGATGGATTCAAGGACGCCGACACGGTGGCCATGTTGCTGAAGGATGAACGCAAGCAACGCCAGGCGGCGGGCAACCTGATCCTGATTGACGAAGCGGGGCAGGTCGGCAGCAGGACCATGGCCGAGGTGTTCTCCTTGGCGGAGCGGATAAATGCCCGCGTCTTGTTGTCGGGCGATCGTTACCAGCATGGCAGCGTCGAGCGCGGGGCGGCGCTGCGGCTGCTGGAAGAAGAGGCGGGGATCGTTCCCGCCGAGGTCAAAGAGATTCAGCGGCAGTCGGGTAAATACAAGCTGGCGGTTAAGGCGATCAGCGACGGCCGCGCGGCCGAAGGTTTCAAGCGGCTGGACGAACTGGGCTGGATCGTCGAGGCGCCGGGGCTCGACCGTTACCAGCGGATTGCGGCGGACTATGTCGAGGCGGTGGCGGCAGGCAAGACGACGCTGGTGATTGCGCCGACGCATGCCGAAGGGGACCGGCTGACGGCGGCGATCCGCAGCCGGCTGCGCGGCGAGGGTGAGCTCGGCAAAGAGGAGCACAAGTTTCGCGTCCTGCAGAACGCGAACCTCACGGAAGCTGAGCGGGCGGACGAGACCAACTACATCCCTGGGCACGACGTGCTGGTCTTCCACCAGAACGCCAAGGGGTATGCCCGTGGGCAGCGGGTCGAGGTATCGCCTGGCAAGTCGTTGCCACTGGATCAAAAGGGCCGCTTCCAGGTCTTCCACACGGGAGAACTGTCCCTGGCGACCGGGGACCAGATCCGGATTACCCGCAACGGGTTTTCGGCCGATGGCAAGCATCGCCTCGATAATGGCGCCCTATATAAGGTCAAATCCTTCGACGCGGCGGGCAACATCGTGCTGGCCAACGGCTGGACGGTGGCCAAGGATTACGGGTTTCTCGACTATGGGCATGTGGTCACTTCCTACGCCAGCCAGGGCCGGACCGTACAGCGGGTTTTTGTGGCGCAGGGCCATGAATCCCTGCCGGCATCGTCCCTGGAGCAATTCTACGTCAGCGCTTCGCGTGGAAAGGAGCGGGTCACGATCTACACCGGAAACAAGCGGGAGTTGCTTGAGGCGGTGAGCAAATCGGACGAGCGCATCACGGCGATGGAGTTGGTCGGCAGCAACGGGCTGCCGCATTTGCCGCCGGAGCCATTACGCAGGCGCGGCGAACTAGCTGTTTCGGCCGAACGCGAATTGCAGGAGTTGGAATATGAGCGGTAGCAACGTGCTGGAGAAGTACGTCTCCCGTACCCCGGAGCCTGTGAAAAAGCCGGCTGAGGAGCCGGGGGCCGTCGATGACGTGGGTGCCTTCGGCCTGCTGCGCGGCATCCATGAACGCGCATTGATGCTGGAACTACGCATGAAGGACGGCAATGCCGTCGCATTCAATTACAGCTACCTGCAGCAGGCAAGCTTCGATCCGTCGGAAGGCATTACGCTCCACTTTGGAGGTAAGTCCATCAAGATTGAGGGGACGAACCTTGGCGTCGAGGTGCGCACCAATCTCAAGCTGTTTCAGGCTCTTATCCGTCATCGCGTCGCCTGGATTCAGGAATGCGACGCGCAAACGGCGCTTAGCGCCCCAGCGGGGGCGCTGGTCATCGACAACATCGAAATGGATGGCTGACCCTACGCCGCAGGCCGTAAGCCGCGACGCCAATCGTGCCGACGATTGCCAAAACCATTCCGCTCGGTTCCGGCACTGAGGCAACGCCGATGGCTAGCTTATCTCCTGCGAGGATCGGCAGCGCGCCTACGATCTCCCGCCACTCTTCACTGGAGAAGAGGGGCGGGAGCCAAGGTTCTTCGGGCGCGCATACCTCGGCAGCTATTGCCATTGCCAGCCCCGGGCCGTCGTTCGATCGTTCCCCAAGTGCGTTGTGCCACCTGTTCGATGGATTGAGGATAGCCAGGCTCAACGCGCGCGCGGATCGGCATTTGTGAGGTCATCATTTGTGATGATGAACGGGTGATTAGCTCTGCCGGCGAAAGGTTTCAAAAATGCGGCAGGCGATGGCAACCCGATCAATGGCGTTCATTTGCTGCTTGCATCGGTCAAAATAGGTACGGACAGTCGCCTTGCTGATCTGCATCGCGGTGGCGATTTCCTTGTCCTTCTTGCTTTGCATGACGTAGCCGATCACCTCGGCCTGGCGTGGTGACAACGCCAGGTCCTGAACAATGCGTCGCCACTCCTCCGCCGAGAACATCGGCGGACGGCTTGGATCGTCGCGGGCAGAAGTGAGGTGACGCGCGGCCATCGTGGTGTCGGCGATTCAGTTGCCTATTTACTCCTCTGCGAAAACCTCTTCGTCGTCGTAGTCGAACCCCGCGTCGCATTCGTCGCATTGCACGACGTTCCACAGGTCGCTGCGGTCTGGGCCGACGGCATTGGAAGGAACTTCGACACGTGCTTCGCATGTTGGGCAAATGACGTAGAACATGGCTGATACCTCGTGTTCGTAGATGGAAAGGAGAGAAAACCCGGCCGCCCGATTGCGGCCGGGCAAGCAATGACCGCTACGCTTCAACCTGTGGCTGCAAGCCGTGCAGATAGTCGGCTGCCTTCGATGCGTGGCTGGCGGCGGTGAAGATGGCCCGCTTGTCGTCCTTCAAGACCTTGAGCCAATGCTCGATGTAGCTGGCGTGGTCCTCGCGAACCTCGGGCGTGATGGAAAGATCGGCACACAGAAAAGCACTGCCAAGCTCGGCGACCAGTTCCTCCATCGCATAGCCTTCGTCGCCCCAGCGTTTGCGGCCGAAGTCGTCACGGTTCAATCGCGAGGGATGCCGCGTCCAGTGGGTCAGCTCATGCACAAGCGTTGCCGCGTGGCTCTCGGCATCGCGGAAGGTCTCAAACGGGGGCATCTGGATACGGTCGTCGCCCAGCGTGTAGTACGCCTGGTTTCCGCTGTAGCGAATCTCCGCCTTGGTGCCCGCGACAAACTGTTCCACCGCTTCGATGCGTTCCAACTTCTCCTTGGGCTGCTCGGCCAGCTGGTAGAAGTGCTTGGGAAGTCCTTCGCACTGGTCAGCCGAAAACACGGTGTAGGTCTTGAGGAACGGAATCTCCTGCTCGGTCTCCTCGCCGGCGTCGTCCTTGTCCTTCTTCTTGAAGGTCGAAGCGTAGACCACCTGCGATCCGTGCTCCCCTTTCTTGACGTGCCCGCCAAGTTCCTGGGCCTGCTTGAAGGTCAGCCAGAACGGCGACAGAAACCCGGACATTTCAGCGGTCATCCAAAGGACAATGACATTGATGCCGGAGTAGGGCTGGGCGTTGTGACGGAGCGGACGAGAGATACGGCCGGCGGCGTGCGTCGCGTTCCAGGGCTTGAGCCAGGGCCTTGTGCCCGCCTCAAGCTGCTCAACGATGCGGTTCGTGATGCTTGTATAGATGTCAGGCCGTGCGGTGGTGTTGGTCGTGGTAGCCATTGTGAAAACTCCTCCCTTGGAAATTGGAAATGCCCCTCTTCGCGGAAACGCGCCCGCGTTTTCCAGCGAAGGGGGGACGAAGTCCGGCGAAGCGCAGGGGGAGGGCAGTCAAGGACGACCGCCATTGGGAGGCGCCGACCTGCACAAGCGCGAAGCGCGCGGAAGGTTGGAAGGAAACCGGAAGGCGGTCGCGTGGCCCCGATCCTTGACGGCTCGGGGGGATGTGCCCCCTAAACCCGGTACATGCGAGAAGCACGTCTTCAGTCAGCGAAGCTGTCGATCAAAGGCCGAGAGGCCGACGCGCAAGGGGGTGGGAAGGGAGCAAATGCTCGTCGCGAATGGTTTGCCGACGGACTCGCAAGCGGTCAGTCGGACGCGACCGCAGCGGACAGCGGAGCCTGGGAACACCCGACCGCAGAAGGCGGATGCGTTCCACTCCGCTATCGCACGATTCAGAACGCTGTGAGCCCCATACGCGTTAACCAACCATTAACCGCTGAATGTTATCGTAGGAGGCACGACACTGGCTCGGAGAATTGATGCGTTCGTTTTCCAACATAAGACTCGGTTTATTGCTTGCTCCGTTGGCTCTACTTTTGATACTGCCGCAACCAAGCATGGCCACTCCACCGCCATTGAAGTGCATTGACGGCGCACCGTCCGGATTGTCAGGTCATTCATGCGCTGGACAATGAACTCGAATCCGGCAAAGCCTGGACGCGGCTTTACCTTGATCGAACTGTCTTTGGTGGTCTTGATCATCGGATTGTTGATCGGTGCCGTCCTTGCCGGCACGTCCTTGATTCGCGCGGCAGAGTTTCGTCGTACGTATTCGGAATTCGAGCAATACGCGGCGGCCATCATGGCTTTTAAATCCAAGTATGGCTGCCTTCCCGGCGACTGCCCGAACGCGGCTTCGTTTTTTGGTGCTCACCCGGACTGTCCAAGCCTCGACGGCGCCACCTTCGCCGCGCCCGCGAACTTCTACAACGACGTTCCTATGCTCGAAACCTGCGACGGTGATGGGGATCTGGAAATCGATGCCGCGAAAACGGTGTACGAGATGACCACGCTTTGGCAGCATCTAGCCGACGCGGGGATGATCGGTGGCATGTATTCGGGGGGAACGCTCACAGACCCGGCCGGGGGACCGAATCTTCCGGTGGTCAGCGGGTTGAGTGGTTATTCCTGGATCGTGGTGAACGCAGATACCTCGGTACTCTTCAATGCTTATACCGGTCTCAGTAGTCTATCCCTCGTGCCGCGGAGACTTGGAAACGTCCTAAGTCCCGCCGATCTATCCGGCACCCAAACCGGAGCGTTCACGCCGTCGGAAGCCTATGGCTATGACTCGAAATTCGATGACGGCATGCCGGCGACGGGGCGGATCATCCAGCCGATTGCCGACGCAGTGGCGTTGGCTTGCACTGATGCGGCCGATGAAACGACGCAGTCACCGGCCAACGCAGCCGCAGGTAGTGCATCATTCCTTCTGTAAACGCGTGGCAGCCAGCATTGCTGTCAGTCGCGCGTGAAGTGATCTTGGAAAGGGCGGGCCATACGCGGTTTTCTTTGGGAACTACTACATTTCCAAGGAGACACGCCCATGACCCACCGCGATCATCGTAACCGCCTCGACTTCGAGACCCAAGCCGACTCCGATTCGCCGGGCAGCTTCCACGAGCTGCTTGAGTTGCTTGTCGACCACGGCTTCGACGGCATGGCTCAGGCGATGCAGACGCTGTTGAATGAAGCCATGAAGCTTGAACGCAGCCAGGCGCTGGGCGCGCAGCCCTACGAGCGCACGCCTGACCGCCGCGGCTATGCCAACGGTTTCAAGGCCAAGTCGCTCCGCACCCGCCTGGGCACGCTCGAGCTGGCCGTGCCCCAGGCGCGCGGCATCGAGTTCTATCCGTCGGCTTTGGAGCGTGGCACGCGGAGCGAACGCGCGTTGGCCGCGGCGGTCGCCGAGATGTATCTCCAAGGGGTCTCGACGCGGAAGGTGACCGCCGTGATGGAGCAACTCTGCGGCCGCGAAGTAACCAGCATGCAGGTCAGCCGCGCCGTGCAGACGCTCGACGAAGAGCTGACCGCCTGGCGTGAGCGGCCGTTGGCCGAGGTTCCCTACTTGTTCCTCGACGCCCGCTACGAAAAGGTCCGCATCGGCGGCACCGTGGTCTCCTGCGCGCTCTTGGTCGCGATCGGCGTCCAGCCCGACGGGCGACGCAGCGTGTTGGGCCTGAGCGTCTCGCTTTCCGAAGCCGAGGTGCATTGGCGCGAGTTTCTCGCCGGACTGCAAGCGCGTGGCCTGCACGGCGTGCGGTTGATCACCAGTGACGATCACGCCGGACTGCGGGCCGCCTTGCAGGCCCGATTTGCGGGCGTGCCCTGGCAGCGATGTCAGTTCCACTTACAGCAGAACCTCATCGATCACCTGCCGCCAAACGTACCGCAGGACGAAGCCAGCCGCGATCTGCGCTCGGTGTTCAACGCGCCGAATCGCGCGGAAGCGGATCGGCTGCTGGGCCAGATGGTGTCGAAGCACGTCACGTCGGCGCCGAAGCTAGCGGCCTGGTTGGAGGCCAACGTGCCGGAGGGGCTGGCCGTGTTCGCCTTCCCGGCCGAGCATCGCCGGCGGCTGCGGACGAATAACGCGCTGGAGCGATTGAACCGCGAGCTGAAGCGGCGGACGCGCGTGGCGAGCATCTTCCCCAACGAAGCCTCCTTGCTCCGCCTGGCCACCGCGGTGCTGATGGAGACCGACGATGAGTGGCAAACCGAGAAACGCTACCTCCCCAAGACAACCTCGTAACCCCACCCAACAAAGGTCATTTACAGAACAACGGTTGCACTATCAAGGTGTTGGCGGACTCCCTCGAACATTGTTTAGCGGTCCTTGCGAATCCGAATTTTTTGAGAGATCGTCAGCGTTCGCTTGTTGGGCTCCTCGGTCAATTGGATCGCTTCCATCGCTTGGACATCAGCTTCAACATTGCGAAGAATATCCTTGATGTCATTTACGATGACTTGAAGTGCATTTTGACTCCGTTGCACTGTCTCCATGATGTCGCGCCCTGCCAACGGCGACCCGACCGACTCAGCGGGTACGAGATACTCGACTTTGCGAATCTTCTCGATTGCGCCAGGCTTCTCTGACTTCGTGAGGAGTGACGCAGCGGGCGATTCCCCATTCATCGATCCGTTTAGACGTTCCATTGCTAACCCTCCCAACCATAGAGACACACATCACCTAAAATCAGCGCCGGATCGGCGATGAACACAGTGGCTACGGCTGCCGTTCCAACCGGAACGGCGGCCGCGACGGCAGTACCAAGCAAGGCCGCAGCGCCAACGATTGCGGCGCCAATGCCGGCGACTGCTGCCGTCTGTCCGGCGATCTTGCCAACCTTTCCGAGACGCTTGGCAAACGGCGTCCATTCCTGTTGCACTGTTTCTTGACCTCTATCTCGCACGATCTCGGTACCGCGGATTAAGCGTAAGGCACGCTTAAGGCGTGGATCCAAGTCCTCGACGAATGCCTCTGCCTTCGGGGACAAAGGCACTTGTGGATCACCGAGCCGGACGATATTGGCTCGGGTAATCGTGTGCTCGTTAGGCGTACTTCGCACGGTGTGGCGTAGAAGCCCACGGTGTTGCGAAATCTCGCGGAACGCATAGGAGCCGGATTCGCAATCTTGGCTCCAACTAAGAGCCTGTCTTCAATTGCTTGATTTGATGAAAACCGTTACGACTCCGCCCTCTTGGTTCTCAAGTCAAGGAAGACGGAGCCGTAACGATGAACGCGAATTATCCCAGCGATTTGACGGACGGACAATGGCAGTTGATTCGGAAGCTGCTGCCCAAGCCGGCGAAGTCGGGTCGGCGGCCGATCGATCGACGTTGGATCATCAATGCGATTCTTTATGTGAACCGGACCGGCTGCCAGTGGCGTGCGCTGCCCCACGATTTTCCCAAGTGGAAGACGGTGTACACCGTCTTCTGGCGTTGGCGCAACGCCGGCAACTGGGCACGCATCCACGAGACGCTCTGCCGATGGGTGCGCCAAGCAGTGGGCAAGCAGCCGACGCCGAGCGTGGCGATCATCGATAGCCAATCGATCCGGACCGCCGAGGGAGGCGAAGAACGAGGCTACGACGCCGGCAAAAAAATCACCGGCCGCAAGCGGCACATCGCCGTCGATACGCTGGGATTGATCTGGGCCGTGGTGGTGCATGGCGCCTACTGGCAGGACCAGGAGGGTGGGCACTTCGTAATCCATGCCCTGCGTCGTCTGACTCGTTTGAAAGTCGTGTTCGGCGACTCGGCCTACGGTCGCGAGGGCTTGCCGGCTTGGGTCCAGGAGACGTTCGGCTGGGTTCTGCAAACGGTGTTGCGGCCTGTGAAGGCCAAGGGTTTTGTGGTGTTGCCCAAACGCTGGATCGTGGAACGCACCTTCGCCTGGCTGGTGCGCTGCCGACGCCACAGCCGAGACTATGAACGTAACACCGACACGAGTGAAGCCATGATTTACATTTCTATGATCGCACTCATGTCACGACGACTCGCTCACAACAAATGCGTTTGAAGACACGCTCTAACTGGCTTGAATCCTTGACGCAAGAGTCCGTCCCGAAGCATGTGTCCGCAACTGTCGATGGTTTGGTCGATCAACTCCTTGCCCTCGCGAGGTGAGAGCCGAACAAGTTGACTACCTAGCACTGGAGGTGCGGCAATCGACAACCGCGATGCGAAATGTTTGCCGCAGGCACGCGCGAGGTTGTCGGTCGTCGTGATATACCGATCGGTGAACTCAGCATACGACTCAGCGAGTCGCTCGACTGAATCGAAAGTCGGGGACGTGTAATCAGTTAGTTTTCGAGCGACACGCTCAAAGCTTAATGGACGCTTCTTCATCACATTCATTGTTGGTCTCCTTCGTAACTAGAACTCTCGGTAGGTCCGAGCGGACAACGACGGGTAAATCACCTTGCCGAGTATCGAGGTAATTGGAATAGGACCAAAATCGCGGGAGTCGCGGGAATTCCGACGGTTATCTCCAAGAACAAAGACATGACCAGCGGGAATGGAGCACATCCAGGCGTCGTCGGAAGAGAAGCCGTCAACCTCGGTGTGGTCCCGCGCATTCGCTCCAAGATATGGCTCTTCTAAGACGGCGCGATTGCCCTCGGCGATTACCGCCATAATGCCTCTTGAGATGACGACCGTTTCGCCCGGAAGTGCCACAACACGTTTCAGGTATTGGGAGGTGTCGTCTGGCGATTGGAATACGATGACGTCGTACCGTTCCGGCGCATGATGGCGATAGACCTCTGGACTCACACAGATGTCTACTTGTCCGATAAGGCCCGGTTCCATCGACGGTGTTCCGGACGTGCGAGCCCAATAGGTCGAAAGAGTGGGCGACACTGTTTGTGGAGTTTGGGATCGAGATGGCCCGCTTAGGGCCAGCGCGAACGCAATGCCGAAAGCACTCAGAAATAGAATCACCCCTGTCATTATTAGCGTCGTGGGCGACGACAATGCAGTCGGCCAGATCCAACTTATTCGGGTAGTCATGTGAAACCTCTGCCAACAGATGACACGAACTGACGCTCATGCGCCGTGGCGCAGTCGGCCGATTACTCAGAGCTAAAGCATTCGCGGTGGCATTGCCATGACGGATGGATTACATCTCGGTGGCAATGCGATTCGAAGATGCGCCGGACGTGTGGAGCGACCAAGTTGGGTGGCAGCTCAAAGAATGATGGCTCAACAACGATGGATTCTTTCGGGAGTGCCAGCCGATATTCTGTGCCGACGCCGGTTTCTATCAGCTGGTCAGCTTGCGGGACGCATGCCGCCGAAAGAGTTCGACGGATGCGGTGAATCTGAGTTCGCGCGAGTTCTTCGTCGCCGACAGGAAAACGACAATAGCCGCTGTTTGAGCTGAGACGAGCAGCCGCCAGTTCAGCCATTGCGGAGAACAGCGTGCTCGGCAATGGCACCTCAACTCCATGGAAACGGACAACCGACCTTTCGTGGTCTCTGTTCACCAGAGAACACAACGCCGTTCGTGGGCGTTGAGTGCGACGAGAAGTCGGTGGAACTCGTCATTGTCGTCCTGCGATTCTTGTACGTCTCTACGGGACCACTGCGCGCACCGTGGGCGCAGATAACCCAAGGGGATTTTGTGAGGGAACGAAAAAAGGCCCGCACGACAATGCAGTCGGACGAGCCTTGCGCCTACGAGGAGGTTGTGAGAACCTGCCTGACGCTACCGAAGACGCCAATCTTCGATAGCATGTGGTGGGGCTCTATCCCACTGCACCGGGGTTGTCGAAAGACAGCCCCGTGTTTTAATCGATTGGGTTCATTGGGTGCAGAACGACTCCACAACGTACCGTCACCAGATCGTTCCACCGTGGAACGTTCCCATGACGACAGGTCAGGAATCGCACCCAATAACTGGCGAGAGCCACCAGCCTAGAAGCGATGCGGCGAAGCCCGTTTTCTGCGATTTGGCCGCGACAAATGGCCAGTTCCCGTAGAACACATGACTCGCACGCACTTGCATTTTAGAAATCGGTTGCATGCAGTCAACAAAAAACCGAGGTGGCCGTCTCGGACCACCTCGGTATCCATAAAAACGAGGCTCGTCTCAATAACAAATTGAGCCGAGCAGCTTCCCGATGCTGCCGGGTCTGCCTCTTCTCTCGGGCTTCATGCCTGAGGCCGACCCGTTATCCCAATGCTAGAAACTACCACTTATTTGTCAATGTTGTTCTTGGTCTACGCTGCCATGTGATGGTGCTCAAACGATTCCACCCTAGTGATGTTGATGTGGTCCGCGTGGCCGGCATAGGGCAACAAGGTAGTTCGCCAATTCGGGGGCGGGGGCTGCTGGTCTCGAACCGGCGGTCCGCCATGTCGCCGGTTAGTAACACACACTCGGAGCTCGTTTGTCCTGGTCAACAAGGACCGCATCCGAATGGGGATAGTGCACTTGCCGCTGGGATCGGAAGTCTGCAGGTACGGATATACGAGTGGACTTGGTTCTCCTCGATATCGGCCAGGCTCTGAATATAGAAGCGGGGGTTGTTCGTCTTGCTAGCAAGTCCACTCGCCGTTTCGACGTTGAGAGACAACGGATTATCATCTTCCATGGTCAAGCGGATCGCTTGCGTGTGTGACGGCTTGGATTCTGCTACGCTCCCGCGCGAGTGTCGCAGCGATTTATTGCCAATGGCGTCCTTGCCCTATGCTTCGGCTTCCTAGTTCTGCACGCCCTGCTACTGCCGGTTCAGTACGACGAAGGATTTATGATTCTGCGCTCGGCGGAAGTTGGACCAATGGCTGCGTTCAGTGAGTACCTGCAGCCGAATAATCATGTGCTCCTGAGCTTTCTTCTAGGCCTCCTGCTGAAGATGGGCATCTGGAATCTGTTCGTACTGCGTCTGCCGACGCTTGTTTCCGGATGCTTCGTCCTGGTGGCCGTGGATCAGTTCTCGAGGCCGCTGCCACGTACGCTCCGCACGATGCTCACGTTCTTCTTGGTGTCGATGCCGATACTTCTCGATTACTTTGTGCTTGCCCGCGGCTATGCGATGGGACTCGCATTGTTGCTGTGGGGGATCATGGCCTTGCGTGCTGAGCATCCAGTGCTATCGAGCGTGCTATTCGCGTTGGCAACTGCGTGCGTACCAACCTACGCGGTTGATATCGTGATCGTGTGGGCAGCGTTGTTCTTGACGGGCGAAAAGCGAGCGCAACTGTACCGCGTGGCAGCCGCCACCGTGGGATTGTCTTTCATCATCTATTCGCTGATCTTCGTCGATGTCGTACAAACGGCGTTTGCGATGGTGGGGTCGGAAGCAACAGCTACGCTCAGCGGATTTGTCGCCGCACTTCATGGATAAAGAGCCGCCACTGCGAGGGGATTGCCCTGCGATTCTTATCATGCACGACCCGCAGCTCCCGTTCCCGCCGGAGCTGCGGTTGTATCCCGATCTTCTCTCGCCGTACAACGTTGATCTCTATCGCACCGCCGAGATAACGGAGTGGATTACGAAATACGGGGCAGCTCAGAATGTGAAGAGCAAAGAATTGCGTACGTTGACCCCGTGAGGTGATCGCTCACATTGATTCGCTTGCGCGCTTCCGGGTTTTGTGGCGTAATCTGTCGACATTTGTCCGTTGTGCGCAGTTCGTCTTGACGAAATCCGGAAAGGTGTCGCAGCG
>JAHBXU010000120.1 GCA_019636315.1 Planctomycetaceae bacterium
GGACACGTCGCACGAACGGCCCATTCCCGACCAACTCCTCGGGCGCTCTCAGCCGTCCAAGAACGAATCGCGGAGCACATGGGGCAGGGGATGAGATCGAGTCGCATTCCTGGTCCCACGCGGGCGACCAGGCGGCTACAATGAACGAGGCTCTGAAGGCCAGCCGATCGGAACGTCGGGCCCGGACCAATCCCGCGGCAGACCGCGCGTATTGTACTCATCCGCGAAGAATCGACCAGATGGCCAAGTGCGATCAAGGCTACCTCTGCGAAGTCTGCGGCGAAGCCGTGCCGAATATCACGGCCAGCGACCTCTATCTTCGCTACATACTCAGGGAGATCGACTCCCGGGCACTGCTCTCCTCCCCCGAGAGACACCTTCGCTGCAACCCCACGCTTGCCCAGTTCATCGTCGATGAGGGGTTTACGCCCGTGGTCGTCGACGGCCCGTTCGCCAAGGAGCATCTCGAAAGCGACGAAGTCCGCCGCCGCGAAGATCGGGTCACCCGCGCCTGGCGGCGCCTGCAGGAAGTTCGCCGCCTCGGGCTCCCCATCAGCGATTATCCGTTGGATAACTGACTATGTGGCCCGATTCCGAAACGACGCAACACCTGCTCCTGCAGGCGGACGGTGGTGATGGGCAGGCGGTCGATGCGCTCATCGAACGACATCGGCAGGCGCTGCGACGAATGATCGCGGCACGGATGGACCGGGGCATGGCCCACCGCATCGACGCCAGCGACATCGTTCAGGAGACACTCATCGAGGCCCATCGGCGGCTGCGCGACTATCTGGAAGACGGCTCCATGCCATTTCATGTCTGGTTGCGGCAAATCGCCAAAGACCGGCTGATCGACGCCCATCGCCGGCACCGTGCTCAACGGCGAGACGTCGGCCGCGAACAGGCGCTCGCGGCGGCCCCTCGTGCCGACCAGTCGTCTCTCGATCTCGCGGCCCAGTTGTGCGACATGGAGTTGACCCCTGCCGCTCAAACCTTGCAGCACGAGTTGGAGCAACGCTTCTGGACTGCACTCGACACATTGGAAGAGCCGGACCGCGAAATCATCCTGATGCGGCATCAGGAGCAACTCGGAAATGCCGAAGCGGCCGATCTGTTGCAACTCAGCGCGGCCGCTGCCGGCATGCGCTACCTGCGAGCCATCCGCCGCCTCCGGGCGGCGCTCGGTGAGTCTCCCTCGCAAAACGGATGAAACCATATCCGGCGGAGTGCAGAATCCCTCCGACCGGCTAACCTGCGCGGCGTTTCTCGACCGCAGCCGCATTCACCGGCAGCCAAACCGGCTCCACGCCCTTCGATTCGAACAGGTGGGCCAGGTGCAGGTGGCAAGTGAACAACAGAATCTGGTGTCCCTGTTCGGCGAAGTCCAGGATCGTATCCACGGCGGCCTCGGTGCGGATCTGATCGAAGTTCACAAACACGTCATCGAGAACCATCGGCAGTTCGATCCCCTCACCGGCGAAGCGGCGAATCATCGCCAGCCGAATCGCCAGGAACACCTGCTCCCGTGTTCCCGTACTGAGCTGTTCGACCCGTAGCGTTTGCTCCGCGTCGTCGTCGATGCACAAGTGGCGTTCTCCCAGGCGCGACCAGATGTTGGGGTACTTGCCGCATGTCAGCCGGTCAAGGTACTGGGACGCCAGCTGGAGCGTTTGCGATTGTCCGTACCGTTCCATGCGGTGCCGAATGTGGTCCACCGCATCAATCGAGCTGTCGAGTGCGCACCAGATTTCCATTTCGTGCTTCAGGCGCGAGGCCGTCTGTTCTCGTTCAAACTGCAGGCTGACGGCCCGACGGTCGCCCACCAGTTCCTGTAACTCGCGCGTCACCCGTCCGAGCGTCTGGTGTTCTGACTGAAGATCCCGATCGATCTGTTTCAGCTCACCTTCGATCCGCTGAATCGACCGTTTGTTATCTGCCGCGTCGAACGCCAGCAGGTCGTCCTCAACGATGGCCAGTTGTGGTTCCGATTCGGCAATCGAGCGGAGTTCCGACTGCGCGGCGTCCAGTTGCCTGATGAGATCCTCGCGCCGGGCCAGTCCCTGCAACCGGTTCGCCAACTCGGCCCGTGTTGCACAGCCGGCCTGCACCAGCAACGTCGTCCGGCGAACCAACTGGTCACGAATCATCGCCTCCGCGGACTCCGCGTCGCGTCGCTTCTCGCGGGCTTGCCGACGGAGGGCAACCCGCGGTTCGCGTCCCGTATCAGACTTGCGCGGTCGGTTCATCCATCGGGAAACAACCTTTCGTGGATCGGCGTTGGGTCCCTCAACGGCGTCGGCAGGCAGATCGGCGATGAGCCGCGACATCTGCCGACGCAGGTTTTCAATCGATCGTTCCTCGGCGTCGACGTCGTCCTGTGTCAGGGCGACCGCGCGGCGAAGATGCTCCGCGTCACCCGCCGTTTGCCACGCCTGCAAGACCTGTCCGACATGCAGCGTTTCATCGATGCCCAGATCGCGGAGCGTGTCGCACCATTCGCGGCGGCGCTGACTGACGATCCGCTGCCGGTCTCGCAGGACCTGCCGATAGCGGCTGAGGCGATGACGCAGATCCTGAATTTGTCGCTCTTCGCGTTGCAGTGCCTGCAGATCGGCCAGGCGTCCCGCCGTCCGCAGCAGCACATCCGATTCGTCGATCGTCTCCGAGCCCGTATCGGAGCCGCCGATCAACCGTGGAGCCGGAACCGGCTCGCCCGGTCCGACCAGATTTCTGATCGACTGTCGGACATGGGCCAGTTGTTCACCCACGGTGCGATCGCCTCGGTCTGCGACCGTCGCGCTCGTGACCGGCTCGTTTCCTTCGGCCGCGGGGGCCTTGAAGTATTGATCCAGGTGCTGCTTGACCGTCCACGAGGCGCCCGCCATGAACACGCCAAAGCAGGCGAAAATCAACCCGACGATCCATGCCGTGTCGCCACCCGCCACATTGTTCGTTGAGGCGCCCCACAGGCCGGCGAAGAAGAGAACGATGCCGGCAAGCGCCACGAACCACATGAGTTCGTAAAACAACGGCGGCAACTCACGGATCTCCGAGCGAATGGCGACGCGGCTGCGAGCCGCGACAGCCTGTGCAGTGAGGCGGAGTTCTTCACTGCGGAGCTTCGTCAGTTCACGGACGTCGCGCTGTCGTTGCTGGGCGACGCGAACGGCCTCCGCGAGCGATCGTCCTTCCAGCAGTTTCATCCGGTCTTGAAACTCGACTTGTCGCTTCTGTGCGGCAGAGACGCACTTCTTATAGCGCCGCACGGTCCCGCGCCGCCGCGCGACGGCAGTCTGATACCGGCGGGCGGCATCCCACAGGCGGCTCACCCCGTGGGCCGTCGGCGGCGTCCGCGTGAGCCGCTCGACCGACCAGCCGTTCCCCAGTTCGCCCAGCCGCGCGTGCAGTTTCTGCTCCAACGCCGCAACCCGCGATTGTTTCTCGTGGAGCCGCCGCTCCCGGTGTCCCAGTTCATCGCAACAATCGGACAACCGCTGGATGGCGCATTCGTGTTGCACCTGGGCGGAGTTCCCGACCGACTGATCCGCTTCGTCGTCGAGCCGGTCCGCCTCCTTAATCAGCGTGTCTCGCCGCGCCTGCTGAGAATTGAGGTCGCGTTCAATCTGATCGAAACGCGCCAGCGCGTCTTCAGGAAGACCGGCAGCATCGGGGAGCGCCTGACATTCGCCACGAAGTTTGGTGACGCGTTTCCACGGCCCATGAACGCGATCCAGGAAGCGATAACCTCGCAGATCATGTTCGAGATCCGCCTTACGCCGTTGGGCCGCTTCAATTTGTGCTGCGAGGCGGTCTTTCTCCGCCCGCAGGTGTTGATGCTTGTGGCTGAGATCCCCGAGGTCCGCCAGGCTACGATCGATTTCTTCAAGTCGAAGCGAAAGCGTGACCAGTTCACCCGCCTTGCGATCATCGGTCAGCAGGCGCCGACGCTGCCGTTCAAATTCGCCGCGCGCGCGAAGGATACGTTCTCCTTCCGGTCCCAGCGACAGCCGGTAGATGTGCTCGGCCACCTCATCGGCGTCCAGCGTGGCCAGCTCCTGTAATTCCGACAGGCCGATGGCGAAGACATTCTGGTAGACGGATTCGGTCGTGTCCCGAACGACCTGCCGGATGCGAGCCTCGCTCACGGCACCCCAGTCGAGATCATCGAAGCGGGCGCGGCCTCTCTGGCCGGGTTCCGCTTCGCGGCGAATGGTGTGGCTTTGGCCGTCGTGGACAATGCGGATTTCCCCCTGGGCGGCGCCCGACGTGCCGCTCCCATCGGCTTGCGGACGAAATCCGTACAGCACGCCGCGCACGAAGCGCATCAGCGTGGACTTGCCTGCTTCGTTCGGTCCATAGAAGACACTCACGCCTGAACCGCTCAGGGGAATGTCGAGGTCGCGCCAAACACCGAAACGGGAGATGTCGACTTCTGTCAGTCTCATCGGACGACGTCCTTTTCCGGGATGAGTCAGGGGTGTCAGGGGAGGGTCAAACAGCGCGGCACGGATCGACGACTAATCGCGCGATGCCGCGGCTTCGGTGGGATACAGGTGGCGGCGCGCCAGATCCTGGGTCCGGGCGACGACCGCTTGTCCGTCGATCCGTTCCCCGGCGGCAATCAGGTGACCCACCCACCCAGCTTCCGGCCAATCCAGTCCGGGCAACCGGCCGCGAAAGCGCTCGACCTCTGCCGGGAGTCGCTCGCTGAGAAACTCCAGGAACTCTTCATAAGTTGATCCCGACAATTCGGCACGATCACCGGGCAACCAGTCGCTGCGGATGTCCACTTCGTGCTGACGAATGACGCCCCGGTCGTCGGCCAGTTCCTGTTCAACCAGTTCACACAGTTCGTCACGGGCGGAGGACGAAGCCAGCGATGCGGCAAGCGCCGCGTCCGCCGTAATCATCCAGCGGACGAGCCACAGTTTTTCGGTCGGCAGCGGCTCGCGGTCGAGCAGGGCGGCCTGCATCTGCTCCACCAGCTGATCCCATGTGTCTCCCTCCGCGAGCGAAAGTTCGATCTCTTCGCGCCGAACGATCGCGGTGGGAATCTGCTGAATGTTCACCCGGCCCGACCGGTCGACTTCGATCAACGAGCAGCCGCCTGCATGGGTCCGCTGCCCGTCAAGCGGTTGGGGACACCCGGGATCATGAGCTGCACCGTTCCCGAGGGAGACAGTGACGCGCTCGCTGCCGTTCCCCAACGCCAGGTAGCCGTACTGTGCCGCGTGATGCAATTCGGTCTGCAGTTTCGCATTCCCGGCGTTTTGTTGCGTTGCAGCGAATGCCGTCTGCAGCGCCGCATGCTGGCCGGCGCCCACCAACCCGATCCGCAATCCGGAGGAAAGTTTTCCCCGTTCACTCGTGCGCGCTCGCTCTTCATAAGGTTCAACGGTCGCGAGGACCTCGCTGTCTCTTACGACGGCGACCGGCTCGCTGGGACGGCGATCGAACGTTGTGACGTTCGGCGGCAGATGAATGCCATTTGTCCATGTGGCCGCAGGATCGATGACCCCGGGAACGATGAAGACTTCAATGTCGTGCTCCGCCAGTCGTTCGCACGCGCTCTCCAGCGCCATCCGCGCCCGAAAGGCATGCACGGCATCAAAGCAGTTGCCTGTCAGCAACAGACACGATGCCCGGTGGTCGATGCACGCGGTCACAATGTGGCCGAGAGCCAGGAGCGTGGCGTCCTCGGCAATCCGCCTCGCTTCGGGTGTGATCGAACCGATGCCCCACAACGGCTGATCGAGGCGGAGATTTGTGGCGTGAACAAAACGAAACGGTCTCACCGACATGAGGGGAATCCTTTCCAGCTCTACGCCGTCCCGTCTGGACGTCCTTGGACCGATCGGGGCGGTGCGTCCCCCGCCGTAATGCACGGGGGTGGTGAAACGACCTTGGTTTTGCCGTGGCGATGTCCGAATGCCTGTTTCAAACTCTGTCTGAAAGCCGTGCCGCGCGACAAGCTGTTCCCACGTGCGCCGTGGAGCCCCCAGTGCGCGACTCTCCTCCCAGAGACGACAACCGGCAAGTTTAGCCGGTCAGGCAATCTGCGCAAAGGTTGGTTTTCAAAATGGGCGCATGTTCATGTCGGCGGCTCGTCTCCGGGGACTCCGATGCCGGAACTGCGAGTAACAACGACTTCCCCTTCCCAAGCCGACGGCTTGCCGTCGGACGGCGGCGGTTTGAATGATCGATCACGATTCATCGATCATCAGCGGCATCGCGATTATCGTTCGACGGCAAAGCCGTCGGCTTGGGATTCTGATGACCGCCCCTTGTTCCCGCACGGAACGACCGAACGGAGTGCCGGCTCCTGTCAGACCACGTTAATGCGCCGTAACAGTGCGCGATTCTCTGCTCTCTCCACACCAGCACCTCCGATCACTTCGATCCGGGTTCGCAGCGGACTTGTGTATACTCTTCGCTCCTGAGTGATCGCTGGAGACCCCACTGATGCAGTTTGATGCAAGACGTTACGACACTGGCGAACCTGTTCGCCTGACCATTCACGACGGCCGCATCCAGTCGGTCGAACCGGCGTGGCCTCGCGGCGCTGTCCGCAACTGGCCGTTTGTCCTGCCCGGGCTGTTTGACTTGCAGATCAACGGTTATGCCGGCGTGTGGTTCAGTGATGAAGGACTGACGCCGGATCAAGTCCTGACAGTGCTAGACGCCTACTGGCAATTCGGCGTGACGCGAATCTGTCCAACGCTTATCACAAGTGGATTCGAGGCCCTCCGTGCCGGTTTCGCCGCCATTCGCGCAGCTTGCGAGCGCGAGCCGTGGGCCGATCGCATGGTGGCCGGATGTCATCTGGAGGGACCATACATTTCGGCGGAAGACGGACCGCGCGGCGCGCACCCCGCAAACCATGTTCGCCCTGCCGACTGGCGTGAATTCGAGCGACTGCAGGAGGCCGCAGGGGGCCGCATCCTTCTCGTGACGCTGGCCGCAGAGGCGGGCGGGGCAGTGGACTTCATCCGCCATGCGGTCTCCACCGGTGTGACGATCGCCATCGGACACACAGCCGCAACCGGTGAACAGATTGGAGACGCCGTCGATGCAGGCGCCCGGCTCAGCACCCATCTGGGCAACGGGGCGCACGGCATGATCCGCCGGCATCCGAACTACATCTGGGAACAACTCGGCGAAGCGCGGCTGATGGCCAGCCTGATCACCGACGGACATCATCTGCCGCCAAGCGTGGTGCGGTCGATTGTCGCCGCGAAGGGTCCCAAGAACATTGTTGTCACCTGCGATGCCTCGGGCCTCGCCGGGTGTCCACCGGGGGAATACGAATATCACGGCAGCCGATACGAGGTGCTTGCGGACGGGCCTATTGTCATCGCGGGCCAGCGGCAATTTCTGGCCGGATCGGGATCGGCAACGCATGAGTGCGTCGCGAGAACGGCCGCAATGACGGGCTTGCCTCTGGCCGCGGCGTGTGACATGGCGGGGAGAAACCCATCACGCCTGCTGGGCTGCGAAGAGGTGCTGCTGCAGCGCGGCTCGCGCGCCGACCTTGCGTTGTGCCACTGGTCGCCGGGAGACGAGACGCTGCGCATTCAGGCGACAATCGCCGACGGCGTGCTCCGCTACGGGACGCTGGCACGCGAGGAGTGATTGCCAGACAGGAGAGGCAGACGGCGGACCGAGTTTTTTGCCCGCTTCCTGCATCGGCGCGACGCCGGGCGGTTCCTGATCGCGGCGCGTTCCATTCCTCTGATTCCTGAACTCTGGACTTCTCTGAGACGAGTTCTCTGGCGACGAGCGGGAACGAGAGCCGATCATCGGAAATGCCGAGAGAATCCCAGGCAGTGTTTGGTCCGCCAAGCGGTCCTGCGACGCTCCTGGCGCACACCGAATTGACTCAGATGTCCGGGCTGGTAGGATAGTCAAATCGGTCGTAATTTTTGCGGGGGAAGAGATCTTGTTGGCTGTCGGCGGCGGATTCCGCTCATGGGGGGGGAAGCGTCGTGCACAGCACAGATGGGGACTGCGCCGTCGGGGGACGGTGCCCTGATCGCATGTCCGAAACGAGTCTCGATGAACTGGTTTCCCGCTTATTGGGACTGCGGCTGATCGACCTGCAACCCCTGCAGGAGTGCCGCAATGAGCTTTCTCCCACCGCCTCTGCCGGCGACCTGCTGAACATTCTCGAACGGAAACATCTGCTGACCGCGTTCCAGCTGGACCGCATCCGCAAAGGGGACATCGAACACCTTGTCCTCGGCGATTACAAGCTGATGTATCGCAATGCGTCTGGAAGTTTCGCCCGTGTCTATCGCGCATGCTCGGTGATCGACGAGCAGATGATCGGCGTCAAGGTCCTGCGTGAACGCTGGTCGCAGGATAAAGAGACCGTCGAACTGTTTCGCCGCGAGGGCGAGATCGGCCAGCGGCTCAAGCATCCCAATATCGTGCCGATTCATGCCTATGGCCGGCAGGGAAACATCCACTACATCACGATGGAGTTCGTCGAGGGAGGCAACCTCCGGGAGTTTCTCAAGACGCGCGGCAAACTGCAGCCGGCAGAAGCCTGCCATTATACGCTGCACATCTGCGAGGCGTTGGCGTACGCGCTCAGCCTGCAGATCACCCATCGCGACATGAAAATGACCAACGTCCTCATGAGCAGCCAGGGGACGGCCAAGCTCATCGACTTCGGACTGGCTGTTGATGATCGGTTGCTGCACAAGATCGGCGCCGCTCAATTCGCCCAGGCGCTTGAATATGGCACGCTGGAAAAATACACCGGCGCGCCGATGAATGATCCTCGCAGCGACCTGTTCTTGCTCGGGGGCATGCGCTGC
>JAHBXU010000121.1 GCA_019636315.1 Planctomycetaceae bacterium
TCGCTGCGATTGCCCTTGCCCAGCTCATGGTGGATGATTCTCGCCAGCGCATGATGTGGATTGCGGGCGGCGTCGTCCTGGCGGGGGGATTTCAGATTGCGGTCGTGGCGGTCGCCATGCATCGAGCCGGTGTGCGCTCGACGCACGAATGGCGACGCGCCATGCCGCTTGTCAGCGAGATCGTGTGGGCAATGATTCCCGTGGTCCTTGCGACTTCCGTCACGCAGTTGAATTCCCTTCTGGACAGCCTGCTGGCGTGGGGCCTTGCGCCTCCTTCCTCCGGGCCGGAGATGACGCCCTGGGGCTTCGCATGGCCGCTGGAAACCGGCACGGCCTCTGCCCTGTACTTCGCGCAGCGAATGTACCAGTTTCCGCTCGGCGTATTCGGCATCGCCCTCGGAACGGTGCTGTTTCCCTTGTTGGCGCGGCACTCCGAACGCGGTGAGCATGCCCACGTGGGACGAAACCTGACACTCGGTGTGAGGCTCAGCACGGCGATCGGCATTCCGGCCACTGTGGGCCTGATCCTGCTCCGTGAGCCGATCGCCGTGATGTTCTTCGAACGCGGAGCGTTTACGGCCGAAGCCTCGGCCCTCACGGCGCGATGCATCGCCGCCTATGGACTGGGCGTTTGGGCCGCTGTCGGAATGGTCGTTGTCCAACGTGGCTTCTTCGTCCTCGGCGACCGCCGCACGCCGGTCAAGATCGGCATGCAGTGCGTTGGCGTGAATGTGGTGCTGAATCTGCCCCTGCTCTGGGCGTTTGCCGGTGCGGGGCTCGCATTGGCGACGTCCATCGCCGCGATCGTCCAATACCTTTTGACGGCCGCTCTTTACCATCGGCGGACCTCATTGCTCGATCTCCCTCGAATCGCGCGCACCGCGATTCTCACGTCCACGGCAACGGCCATGATGGCGATCGTTTGTTGGGCCGTCCTCAACTGGCTGCGGCCTCTGGAGCCGCTGATCGGACGGAGCGGTGTTCTGTTAGGGCCGCTCGCGATCGGAACCGCCGCCTACTTCACCGCCGCAAGGCTGATCGGCCTCGACGAACCCTTCATCCTCCTGAGACGCCATGTGGATGATGACGCATGACGATGTCTGAAACGGTTGCATCGAAGCGACGCGCCCATCAAGTCGCGGCGCCAAAGACGTCCTCCAATGCGCGCCGCATCACACCTGGATCCGGGTCGACGCCCGTCCAGAACTGAATGCCGATCACCCCCTGGTTGACCAGCATGCCGAGCCCGTCGATGACCCGGCAGCCGCGGCGGGCAGCGGCGTCCACCAACCGTGTTCGCGGCGGATTGGGAATGACGTCCGCCACGACCATGTGCGACTGCAGCGAATCGACGTTGAATTCCAACTCCGCGTCGACGTCAGGAAACAATCCAATCGATGTGGCGTTGATGACGATGTCGGTCCCTTCAGGGATATCGAGCGGACCGGACCAGGGGACAAACACGGCTTCCGCAGGAACTTTGTCGTTCAGCAGGGCAGCGAGTTCCTCGCCACGCGGTTGCGAGCGGTTGACGACGGTAATGTGCGTCGCCCCGGCCAGTGCGACTTCGACGCCGATCGCGCGGGCCGCCCCTCCAGCACCGAACATCAGCACCCGTTTCCCGGTTGGGTCGATCAGTTCCTTCAGCGATTTTACGAATCCCTTACCGTCGGTGTTTTCGCCGATCAGCTGCTCATTCCGTCGGACAACGCAATTGACCGCCCCCATCACCTTGGCCGATTCCCCCAGTCCGTCGAGATGCGCGATGACGGCCACCTTATGCGGAATCGTACAATTGAACCCGCGAAACCCCATCGCACGTGCTCCCGCCACAGCGGCTCCCAGGTGATCAGGCGCTACTTCGATTGTCAGGTAACGCCAGTCGAGCCCGTGATGCCGGTAGGCCGCCTCCATCATGACCTGGGTCGGGTTCTCGGCAACCGGCTGGCCGAAGCATGCGGTAAGTTCCTGTTTGAAGTTCAGTGGCGTTGGCATCGTTGAGGATTCATCCGAGCGAAACGATGAACAGGGATGGCCGCGCTCATGGGAAAGCCGGCCGTTATTGAGCTGCTGTCAAAGTCTGGAGGTGTGCGAGGACGGATTCGGCCAGCGCATCGACGTTGTACCCGCCTTCGAGCAGGCTGACGAGCCGCCCGCGGCAATGCTGCTTCGCGATGTCCAAAACCATCTGCGTCAGGTCGGCGAAGTCTTCGGATTCCAGTCCGAGGGAACCAATGGGATCGCGGGCATGCGCATCGAATCCCGCGCTGAGGAGCACCAGTTGCGGGCGACAACGGCCTGCGGCGGTTTCGAGGGCGTTGGAAAACGCCCGTTTGAACTCCATACGCGAGATGCCGAATCGCAATGGCAGATTGAGCGTTGCCCCCAACCCGGCTGCCGTGCCGGTCTCATCCCGATCTCCGGTCCCCGGGTAGAAGGGATACCGATGGGCTGAAAAAAAATGGACCGATTCCTCGGCATAAAAGATGTCCTGCGTTCCGTTCCCGTGATGCACGTCCCAATCGACAATCAGGATCCGATCCAGTTTGTGCACCGCCTGAGCGTGTCTCGCGGCGATTGCCACGTTGTTGAACAGACAAAACCCCATTGCACGCTCGGGCAAGGCGTGGTGCCCCGGAGGGCGGAGGAGGCACACCGCCTGTGCCGGCTCGTCAGCCAGCACGGCGTCGACGGCGGCAATGGCCGTTCCGGCCGCGAGCGCCGCCACATCATAAGAAGCGGGCGACACCACCGTGTCCGGATCGAGCCGGCCCCCTCCGTGCTTCGCAAGTTGTTCGACTCGGACGATATGCGCCCCAGAGTGGACACGCGTCAGGTCTTCTTGAGCGGCCTCACGACAGAGTCCGGCAACAAGTCGTCCCGGCAGCTCACTGGCGTCCAGGGCCGCGTGGACGGCTTCTAATCGTGCCGAACATTCCGGATGTGAGCCCGTCGCGTGCTTGAGGAATCGTTCGTCGCGATAAAGAAATACCACAATCGAGTTTCTCCGGGGAACCAGGCGGGTTCAGTTTGCGTCCAACCAGAGAGGTTGTGTCGTTGAGAACGACAAGGACTGACATTGCCGTCTGATCGGAAGGATTGAACGCCGCACGGCTTGCAGACGTTGAGAACTCCTTGACAGACCACAAAACCAAGTGGTAGTTTAAGAAATCCCAGCGCAGCGGGTTCACCCGTTCGATGCTGCTTGTGCCCGTCATTTCTTGATCGATTGCAGCGACATCATACGGCTGGCACATCGACTCGCCAATGGTGCGGCACCGCGTCCAGGGGTTCCACTTGGCATTGTATTAGCAACTGCTGGTTGTGGCGGCGTGACGCATTGCGGCAGAGCCGTCCGTTTGCGGGCGTAAATGTCGGAACAACATCGGGCTGGAGGCAGCAGGTTTGTTCCACCATTGCGGCTGCATTGTTCCCATCCACGCCAACGACTGCCCAAAGGGATCACCGGTGATTGGATTGCTTGAAGTTTCCGCTCGTCAGACCGCCCCCTCTCGCAGGCGGGTTCTGTGGGGGCTAACGCTCCTGGCAGCTGCTGTGATGGTCGCCCCAGCGGACGCTCAGATCCCCCAGCCCGGAGCTCTGCAGACGCGCCCGGGACAATTTCCGGTCGAGCCGGAGGAGCCGGTCAAAAAGCCGAATCTGGCGGAGCGGAACAACATCACTCCCAAACCGCTCATGACGCTCAAGGAGGAGAAGGAGTTCGCCAAGATCCGGAAGTTCGACTATCCGACGGCGCTCCGTAGTCAGAACCCGACCAAGGCCGAAGAAGATACGATTCGTGCCGGAATCCGGGATCGCGTCTACCGCATGACGCTCCCCGAGAACTGGTCCAATATTGCCAACCTGCGGCACGATCTGGTCGACGACATCGACCGCATTGCCGGAGATTCCCGGGGACGATCCCGTACGATTGCTCTAAATTCTGCCGTGACGCATTTGTCGGAACTCCTGTCGGACCAGCCGGAAATCGTCAAACTGAACGCCATCCTGCTGTTGGGCGAGCTCAACGAGAAAAACTCGGTCTACCAGGGCGCCATCGTGTCCAAACCGGCGGTCCCCCATACGGCCGCCGCGGAACCCTTGGCGCAGGTCGTTCAGAGTTCCGACCAGCCGACGTCGGTGAAGGTGGTCGCGGTGCGAGGCTTGTCGCGGCTTCTCAAGGACGGCTCTTTGCCGCGCGCGGTACGCGATCAGGTCGGAAAGGTGCTGGTCAACGAACTTCACGCGGCGACAACCGCTGCACAAGCCGGCGACAACTGGTATCAGGAACGAATCATCGACGCGCTTGGCATGATGAATGAGCCGCGCAATTCGATCCAGGAGCCGCTCGTGGTCGACGCTCTGTGGGCCACGATGCTCAACGAGTCATTGCCGTGGCACCTCCGGACGCAAGCCGCCCGGTCCCTGTCGCAGATCCGTTTTGACGGCAATTTCAATGTGGGATTGATCTCCCACGAAATCGTTAATCTCTGCGGCAAGATGACGGCGCAATACAATCAGAGGCCCGATCTTCCGTATTGGCGCGAGTGTTTCACAGATCTGTACTTCGCCTTCCGCCCGCAGACCAAGCAGGAAATTCAATCGGGCTGGGGCCTCAATCAGCAAGTGACCGGGGCATCCCTGCGGAGTCATGCCGGAATGGTGGATGGGGCCTATCAGCAGGTTCTGAAGCTGGTCAACGGCGCCATGGCCAAGGACCCGGCGCAGCCCGTTTCAAATGAAACGCTCCGCGAAGTTGCCGCCTGGATGCGTTCCAACAACCCGACCGATCAGAAGCTGCACCCGCAAGCGAAGACCGTCGAAGCCATCCAGAAGGCCCTCGCTCCTCAGACGGAGCCCACCACGGCTGTTTCCCAGAAGAACACCACCGGTCCCACACGCGAATAGCGGCTCGCGAATCGACTTCAGTCCTTCAGGCCGTATTCCTTGATCTTGCGGTACAACGTCCGCTCGCCGATGCCCAGCATCTGGGCGGCTTCTTCCCGGTTGCCTCCGGAAACATCGAGCGCTTTGCGAAGATAATAGGCCTCGACGTCCTTGAGCGGTCGACCGATCAGGAAATCCCCCCCGCCTCCGGGGAGGACCGCGCCTTCGGCGTCCACTCCTGCCAGCGGCGAGATCTCGTCCGGCAGATCATTGACATCAAGCAGGCCGTCCGTATCCAGCACCAGCATCCGTTCGATGGTGTTTCGTAATTGCCGGATGTTGCCCGGCCAGTCGTAGGCCATGAGCGCCTGCCTCGCTCCGCGGGACACCCCCTGCACCTCCTTGCCGTAGCGCGTGGTGAACTCCTTGACAAAGTGATCGGTGAGAATCGGGATATCGACTCGCCGCTCCTTGAGCGGGGGAAGGAAGATCGTCACCACGCTGATGCGATAGTAGAGATCTTCGCGGAACGTCCCCTCTTCCATCATCTTCTTGAGATCGGCGTTGGTGGCGGCGATGAGCCGCACATTGATCGGCTTTTCATCGTTCGAGCCGATGCGTGTGATCTTGCGTTCCTCCAGCACGCGCAGCAGCTTGATCTGCGTCTGCATCGGCATTTCGCCGACTTCGTCGAGGAACAGCGTCCCGCCGTTGGCATGCTCGAATTTGCCGATCCGTCGCGCCGCGGCACCGGTAAATGCGCCCGGTTCGTGACCAAACAACTCGCTCTCCAGAATGCTTTCAGGCAGAGCCGAGATGTTCAGCGGCACGAACGGCTTGTTCTTGCGGGGGGAATTCTGATGCAGCGCCTTGGCGGCCAGTTCCTTGCCGGTGCCATTTGCTCCCTGAATCAGCACCGTTGCGTCGGTCGGCGCCAGATTCTTCAGCTGTTCGATGACCTTGTTCATCGCCGGACTGTTGCCGATGACCCCCTCGAACCCGAACTTCTCATCGAGTCGCCGGGAAAGCAGGGCATTGCGGCGAATCAGCCGGATGCGCTCGGACGCCTTCTGAACGGCGGAGCGGAGTTCCGTGATGTCGAGCGGCTTGGTCAGGTACGTATACGCCCCGCCCTGCATGGCGGTGACGGCCGAGTGCACCGAACTATGACCCGTCAAGACGATGACTTCCGCCTCCGGCAGTTCTTCCTTCGCCTTCCGCAATATTGCCAGACCGTCGAAGTCGTCCATGCGGAGATCGGTGACGACGACATCGAAGTTCTCGGCTTCGATGAGCGCCATTCCGTTCTCGCCCGAGTCGGCAATCGTGCATTCGACGCCGTCTCCTTCGAGGCTGTCGGCGACGGCTTGCGCATGCGCTTCGTCATCGTCGACCACAAGAATGCGGACCGCGGCCGTGGAGCCGTTCTGTTCACCGGCGTCGATCGTCATGCCGCTGTTCTATAGGGTCCGGTGAGTTCGATGAGAACAGAAGACGAACCTGGACGCGCCCGGAGAATCCGACCGCCATCAGGATGCGCTGGGAGCCTGTGACTACCGGCCGAACCGTCGCGGATCGCCGAAGAGTTGGCCCCCCGTCGGCTCGCCGATCCCCCCCTTGAGCGATTCCGGACTCTGCCGCTTGACCGGGGGAAGGGTCTCGACCGGTTCCGGCGCTTCCTCCGGCTTCTGTTTCAGAGCTTTCACGGACAGACTGATCCGCTTCCGCGAGGGATCGACTTCCAATACCTGGACGTCGACTTCCTGCCCGACGCGCAGCACTTCGTGCACGGTTCGGATCCGCTGGTGATCAAGTTCACTGATGTGAACAAGTCCTTCGAGACCCGGATCGAGTTCGATGAAGGCGCCGAAGTTCTCAATGCGGGTCACTTTGCCTTTAACGACCGTGCCGGCGGAGTACTTCTCCTCGGCTGTCTTCCAGGGATTCTGCGACAATTGCCGCATTCCCAGTCCGATCTTCTTCTTCTCGGAGTCGACGGACAGCACTTTGACTTCGATCTGCTGGCCTTCAGTGAGAACTTCCTGTGGATGGTTGATACGGGTCCAGCTGATTTGCGCCACATGGAGCAGCCCGTCCACGCCGCCGATATCGACGAAGGCACCGTAATCCTTAATGGTTTTGACGCGTCCCAGGTAGGTCTGTCCGGGAGCGATTTTCTCGAAGATCTCCTGCTCGCTTTGAGCACGTTCGACTTCGAGCAGCTTGCGTCGGCTGAGAACCAGTTTGCGGCGTTTGGGATTCACCTCCGTGACCTGCACCCGCAGCTTCTGTCCAACGTAGCTGGAAAGGTCGGCGACAAACCCGAGTTCCACCTGACTTGCGGGCATGAATCCACGCAGGCTGCCCACCGTGACTTCAAGACCGCCTTTATTCGTCGCACTCACGACGCACTCGACGGTCTGATCGACGCGAATCTCTTCCCAGTTCCCGCGAACGCGAGAAGCGCCCGTGGGCAAGTTGACGTGGATCAAGCCTTCCTTTTCATCCACGCGGTTGACAATGACAGTAATCGATTCTCCCTGCATCGGCTGCTTTCGCAGACCGAACTGGCGGCGTGAGAGCACGCCCGCCAGCCGCAACCCCAGGTCGATAAACATGTCGTCGCCGTGGATGGCCTGCACCGAGCCGATCAGGCGCGTGCCCTGCTTGACTTCCGCGTCGGGCGGGAGCGCGGGGGAACCCTCCTCAGGAGCAACTTCGCCGGCGTCGGGCACGGGCGTTTCGACTTCGTCCGCCTGATGCAGCGCCGCATTGAGTTCGGCCTCGATCTCCGCGTCGAGTTGCTCATCGCGGGGGGGAAGTTCGACCGGCTCAACCCTTCGGGGGGGCGCCACTTCGGCCGCCACGGTGTGGGGGATTTCCGCCGTCGCCGCGCTCATTTCCACGTCGGCTTGATCGGACGCAACATCCTCCGACAACGCAGCCGCCGTCGTACGTGTTGATTCTCCCGAGCCGTGCGGCGCAGGCGCCGATGCGCCCCCGGAAGGCGGTGCGGGGTGGACCTGCCCGGCCAACGAAGGGAACGGCTTGGCAATGTCGGGAGAGTAGGTCGGATTCAACTGGACGCGGCGCCGCGCCTTCTCGGACGCGGCAGCTGTCTCGCTGCTCCCGCTGTCACTCACCGCAAGCGGAGCCGAAGTCTCGGGCGGGTATTCCGAGGCTGCGTCTGCCGGGTGGGCCTCGCTCGCCACCGCTCCCGCAGGATCGGTTGGTGCGGGATCCCCCGAAACCACGCCGGACGAACGGCTTCCCGAGTCGTCCATGGTCTGATCGGACGTCGGCAGTTCGTCCGGTCGTGCAGACAGATTTTCGGTCGTCATACGAGATTCGCTACTAGCACGCAGGTTTGAGAAACGCTCGAGACGTTCAACTGATTCCACGGCATCCTGTGGCCGCGGTGCCTTCGGAGGAGATCGTCCGACGCGATCATACCTCAGAAATGCTGCCGGTTCCTCCCACATCTCCGTACAGGAGTTCATACGATAACCGCTGCACTTGTCCTGTCCGGTCGACACAGGCCAACACGGTCCGTCCCGTGACGAGCAACTGCCCGTCCCGCAAGACCTGATACTCGTGCTCCAGTTTTGCGGGCGTCATCCGCTGCAATCGAGTCCTTACCGTCAGCACATCATCATATCGAGCCGGGGCTTTATATGTGCATTCCAAAGAGACAACGACAAAATACAATCCCCGCGATTCGAATTCACGATAATTCCCGCCCTTGGAACGATACAACTCCGTGCGGCCGATCTCGAAGTACGTCACGTAGGTCGCATGGTGCACCAGACCCATGGCATCCGTTTCGCAGTATCGAACACGGACGGTTACCTCATGGGCATCTTCCCAAGTGCTTGGCTGACTCATGGAATGCTGACTCAATCAATATCGTTGCGGGACACGTCCCGCGCA
>JAHBXU010000122.1 GCA_019636315.1 Planctomycetaceae bacterium
CCAGCGACTCAAATCGCGCGAGCGGTTGATTGGGCCTCGGTGCATCTCCTCAGCCAGATTGATCCAGAGCTTGTCGAGAAACTGTTCATGAAGCCGCTGAGCAATGAACAGGATGGCCGTCGACTGGTTGAGTCAGGCAGTACGCTGGCCTTTGTCGAGAGGCCGCAATTTGCTCATGTTCATCAAGCGTCGTCCAAGTGACTTGGGCCTGCAAGGTTCGGCGTCTCGGGTGATGTTGCTCGGTGGCGGGTCAGAATGATCCGTCAGCGACCAGACCAAAGCAAAATCGAACGCGCGAGTCGAAAGAAACGTTGCAGGATGCGGCGCGCGATGCAGGCGTGTTTTAACTGGACTTTGGGCGTCCGATTTCTCTAGTGGTTTTGCCGTAATAGGTTAAGGAAAATAGCACGCTTATGATTCGTTTTGGCGCGCCAGCTGCTATAAATCTTACACAGCCGTGGTGGCAAGCGTTGGCCCGCACTTGCTCCATCGGCGCTCACGACAGCGTTCCGAGCATCACTGCTCGGAACGCTGTTTTGTTTGAGGCCGGAGCAGAATTCCATCCGCAGCAAGTCGGACGAAGAACCGGGGCGGGATTGCCGCCTGTTACGCGGAAGCTGAGGCCGGCTCCGATTGCCCGCCCGTCGTGAAGTACTCGGAGAATCGAAAGTCCGGATTCTCGCGCTGCGTGTACTCCGCATCCCAGACGGACTGGAACAGTACGACCTGATTGCCGAACTGGTCACGCACGGGGCGTGTTCGGGAGGAGAATTGCGGACGCCCCGCCTGCGAATCTTTCGGTTCGACCCAGCGCGCCAGCTTGAATGGCAGCCAGTTGATATCCGAAGGTGTGTTGTACTCGCTTTCCAGCCGGAAACGCACCACGTCAAATTGCAGCTCACCGACGGCTGCCAGGATCGGTTCGCGGCGAGCCGCATGGGGATCGACAAACATCTGGATCGCGCCTTCTTCCAGAAGTTGCGTCAGTCCCCGTTCGAACTGCTTTCGCCGGGACGTGTCCGGGCAACGCAGGATGCCGAAGAATTCCGGGGCGAACTGCGGCAGCGGTTCATATTGCACCGGTGCACCGACGCAAATCGTGTCCCCCAGAAGGAATTCCCCCGGATTGACGAGGCCGATGATGTCTCCCGGAAACGCTTCGTCCATCGTTTCCCGGTCCTGTCCGAAAACACGATGCGCCCGTTTGAGCCGCAGGCGCTTTCCGGAGCGCGGATGCAGAACCTCCATTTCACGCTCAAACTTGCCGGCACACACGCGCAGGAACGCGACGCGGTCGCGGTGGCGCGGGTCCAGATTGGCCTGAATCTTGAAGACGAAGCCGGCAAATTCCGGACGTGCGGGGGGGATCGGCCCGACGTCGCTCATCCGACTCCCCGGCGGCGGACACAACGCCAGGAACCCTCGCAGAAACTGCTCGACGCCCCAGTTGGTCAGAGCGCTGCCAAAGTACACCGGAGACAACTCTCCCGCGAGGAATCGCTCGCGGTCATAGGGCTCGCCCGCCATGGACAGCAGGTCGACCTCTTCCTGTGTCTGGGCGGCGACGGCCGGAAGCACGTCGTGGTTCGTCAATTGATCCATCGGGACAGTGCGCGCTTCAGTCCGTCGCGTGCCGTCGCGTTGATCGAACAGGGATGCCTGACGGCTCGCTACTTCGACCAGGCCGCGAAAGCTCAGACCGAACCCGACCGGCCAGTTCTGTGGAGAGACCTTGATTCCGAGTTTCGCTTCAATCTGCTCAAGAACATCAAGCGGCTGCAGCCCGGGGCGATCCACTTTGTTCACGAAAGTGATCACCGGGATCTTTCGCAGAGCACACACGCGAAACAGCTTCTCGGTCTGAGATTCGACCCCTTTGGCCAGGTCGATCACCATGACGGCGCAATCGACCGCCATCAACGTCCGATACGTATCTTCACTGAAATCATGGTGTCCCGGAGTATCGAGCAGATTCACCTGGTAGCCGTCATACTCGAATGTCAGGACGGTCGAGCTGACGGAGATTCCGCGTTGCTTTTCCAGCTCCAGCCAGTCGGAAGTCGCCGAGCGCTGAGTTTTGCGTCCCCGCACGGCGCCGGCAATCTCGATGCAGCCGCCGAACAGCAGCAGTTTCTCCGTCAGCGTGGTTTTTCCGGCGTCGGGGTGCGAGATAATGGCGAACGTCCGCCGCCGCTGCACCTCCCGCTTCACAATCGGATCAGACTCGCCCATTTTCAGTTGTCCTCTGGCTCACTTGTCTAGTGACTCAATCGACATGATCCGGTGATGCACCTCACGCATCATTCGGAAGAATTCCAGCGCTGCGAACCCACTCTCCGCAGTCGAGCGACTCGTGGTCGGTCACCCTCAATCTGGAGCGAATGAGGCGTCGCTTGGCGGCACGCCCTCCCTCGCATCGCCTCCTGGCGTCTCAGGACACGAGTCCGGCTCGCGACATGCGGCCCGGCACACAAGCACAACGCGGTGGCACCGTACTCGGCAACGACGATCCACGAAAGTCGACAGATCACGGCGGCGACTGACGCGGGGCCCCGACGACGGCGTCCCAGGCGAGAGATGATGGTTCCTCCAGGTCGGAGCGAATCGACGACGCGTTCGCCCACCCTGCGGGTGTCAGAACCTGGGTGTCATCGCACCGCATCACAGCACCGCTCGCTCAAGGTCAATGGATGTCGTCGACTTCGTCCGCATTGTTGTTCCCAAGCCATTGCGAGAGACAGGACTTGAACCTGCACGGGTTTCCCCACTGGATCCTAAATCCAGCGCGTCTGCCAATTCCGCCACTCTCGCGGGGTTGAATTCTAGTCCGAACGCCCGTTCCAGCGCAATGGGGAGATTGCGGGGACATTCCTGACTGCAGCCGCAAGGTATCGTCGATCCGTTGGCGCCTTGTCCGCCAGCTCCGAAGGACGGTGCAAATCATTGCCCTGTCAGTGGAGGCTGGCAGAGGGCGAAAAACAACGGACAGTTCCTGGAGGCACTCGGTGTCCTGCACGGAATCCCTTGCGGCACTGGCCAAGTATCTCGACGAACCGGGCGGCCTGCAAGCGGGGAATTCCTTGTGGAGACCGGGGGCGGAGCGGGTTTCGACAGATCCCGGAAATCCTGGGGGACACGTCGTCACGGCGTGAGCCGGGTTGGCATGTCGTGCGGGTCTCCGGAATACTCACACGCCTCGCGGCGTGAGAGCATCGCCCCATCAGAGACCCCGCAATCAACCATGACGACGCCCCCGACCGGGAACATCATGATGTGGCTCGAACGGTGAGACGTTATGAACGGTCTCCCCCGCCCACGGGGGCTGTTGAATCCTTCAAAACAAGTGGATCAGCTTTTCAAAGAAAGTTCCTGCCGGGCGGTGCACTTCATTCCGACCTATTTCGCCGAAGGCACGCCTCGCCAGCAAATGTCCGGCGAACCGCCCGTGTCACCGCAACGCGGAATCGCAGCGTCATTCTGGACGCAGCACATAGACAGCCGCTTGCCACGGCCTCATGTCGAGATAAAGACCCCGGTCATGCAAATCTCGACCGTTGCGGACATAGTCGTCGGCACTGAAACAGTCCGTGAATCGCCACTGAGTTTCGGCAAGGTCCGTGAACGGCAGCCGAACAAAGCACTGACTGGGCGTCTCGGCATAGTTCACTGCGACCAGCGTCCGGGCTTCGGCCCCGTCTTCCCAGGAGAACGCGACAAAGTTGTCGTGGGTCCAGTTGGCTTCCCAGGCGGGTGTGCAATCCAGCAATCGCCAGAATCCGTCGCGATACATCGTTTCGCACAGAGTCTCCAGCAGACGCTCGTAGAAGTCCGCGATGTGCTGATTGACAGGTTCGTGGGGCGCTCGAATCAGGTGTGGCGAGATGCGGATCGTACGTCCCTCGAGTTGCCCCTGATGAAAGAACCGCAGCCCCGGACAGAAGGAGGTGATGACGGCGGCCGCTTCATGGACGCCTGGCGGAAATGTCGCCGCAGCGCGCGGCTCGTCATGGTTCTCGAGAAATCGAGCGAGCTTCTCCTGAAAATCCATGCCCGCCAGAAAGTGTTCACGCACAGGCCGCGCCTGCCGCGCATGCAATCGATCATAGAGCCGCTTATCGTAAGTGTTGTCAAAGCCCAGTTGCTGCAGCGACCATTCGAGATCCCAGTAAACTTCCGCCATCAAGCGAAACCCGGGAGCAGACTCACGGACAGCTTGAATGGCCGCTGGCCAGAAGTGCGGCGCGCGGCGGCCCCAGGTCCGTTCAAAAATGTCCGGCAGGACCAGCATCGCCATGTCGCAGCGGACGCCGTCGCATTGTCCGGCGATCTTCGTCAGTTCGCCAATCATCGCCTGCTGTGTTGCCGGGTTGGAGTAGTCGAGCTGCAGTGTGTCCGGCCAGCCGGAGAAGTAGGGGTCACGGCCATAGGCAAACACCCGTTCGTCGCCGCGGCGCCGCACACGAATGTAGTTCTGCGGCTCACGAGTGAGATCGGCGTCCGTACCCTGCACGAAGTAATCCGCGTGACTTTCCAGCCAGGGATGCCCCAGACCCATATGGTTGGGGACGAAATCGAGCATCAGTTTGAATCCGCGGCGGCGAAGCCGCTCACGCAACCTCGCCAATGCGGCATCTCCTCCCAGATCTCGATGCACGGCATATGCGGTGATCGCGAAGCCGGAGCCAGCAATGTCGTCGTCCGACAAGTCCGGCAGCGTCCGTTCGAACTCGCGCCGCCACTCGGGATTGGAGCGTGAGACCTGCTGTGCCTCCGGGCCCGTCTGCCAGACGCTGAGCAACCAGATCCAGTCAAATCCACATGCGGCCAGCCGGTCCAGTTCGGCGTCGGGGATGTCATCCAACGTCGCCCGCCTCTGGAGCGTGCGTGAACGCTCCGTCAGCCACACGCGAGTGTTGATCTGATACAGCGATGGGAATCGTGGAGAGGACACACGGCCTCCTCGAATGGGCCGACTCCGGTGAAAGTCATGATTGGCCGGCGAGCATGGATGAGCCAGCGGTTTGTAAAGTTTTATCGAAATAGGCTGTCCTCGAGATCTCTACGTCGGATGACTGCATTGTGCCGAACAAGTGCAGTGTCCGCGCAATGACGCCGGTCCAGCCGGTCTGATGACTGGCGCCCAATCCGGCCCCGTTGTCTCCGTGGAAGTACTCGTAGAACAGGAGCGCGTCACGCCAGTGCGGGTCCGTCTGGAACGTCGGAGAGCCGCCGAACACGGGCCGCCGCCCGGCGTCGTTGCGAACAAAAATCGCCGTCAACCGCCGGCCGATCTCCTCGGCGACCTGGTAGAGATTCATCCACCGGCCGGACCCGGTCGGGCACTCGATGGTGAACTCCGGGCCATAATAGGAATGGTAGTTGAGCAACGCCCGAATGATGAGCACGTTGACCGGCATCCAGATGGGCCCCCGCCAGTTGCTGTTCCCGCCGAACATGCCGGTGTCGGACTCCGCCGGCAGATAGGACACGCGGTACTCGGCGCCGCCGACCTGAATCACGTAGGGATGCTCGGCATGGTAGCGGGAGAGCGACCGAATCCCATACGCACTGAAAAACTCGCTTTCGTCAAGCATTCGTGCGAGCACTCACCTCAGCCGGGTTTCATCGAGAATCGAAGCGAGTCGCCGGCCGGCGACTCCCGGTCTCCGCGGGTCGTGAATGGAGGTGCACAGTTCGGGGCGCGACTCCAGAAACCAGTGCAGCCGCTCTCCCACTTCCGGGTACTTTGCGAGCAACTTTCCATCAAAAACCGTCGTCGCACACAGGGGCAGAAGCCCAACCATCGACCGCACCTTCAATCGCTGCGCCCCGCCGTCGGGCAGTCGCAACACGTCGTAGTAGAAGCCGTCTTCCTCGTCCCACATTCCCGCTTCACCGCCGACATGTCCCATCGCAGACGCAATCCACAGAAAGTGCTCCACAAATTTCAGGGCCATGTCTGCATAGTCGGCATCAGTCATCGCCAGTTCCGCAGCGATGTCCAGCATGTTCTGACAGAACAGCGCCATCCAGGCAGTTCCATCCGCCTGTTCCAGATAGCCGCCCGTCGGCAATGGCGCGCTGCGGTCGAAGACGCCGATGTTGTCGAGTCCGAGGAAGCCTCCGTCGAACACATTTCGTCCGAAGCGGTCCTTACGGTTCACCCACCAGGTGAAATTGAGCAGCAGCTTCTGAAAACAGCTCTTGAGCCAATCGCGATCTCCATCATCGTCGACGCCTCGTCCCATCCGGTAGGTGAAGATGGTCGCCCAGGCGTGCACCGGCGGATTCACATCGCCGAAGTTCCATTCGTACGCCGGAATCTGCCCGTTGGGATGCATGTACCGCTCGCGCAGCATCAGCTTGAGCTGCGACTTGCCGAAATCCGGATCGACGAGCGTCAATGCCAGGACATGAAACGCGAGATCCCACGCGGCGTACCACGGATACTCCCACTTATCCGGCATGGAAATCACGTCGCCGTTATACATGTGATGCCAGTGATCGTTTCGCGGAGCCACCTTCCGAGTCGGCTTGAAAGGGTCCGAACCACGCTCTTCCAGCCATTTGTCGACGTCGTAGTGGTAGAACTGCTTGCTCCAGAGCATGCCCGCCAGAGCTTGACGCATGACGAGCGCCTCATCCGCGGTCAGTCGCGCCGGCGTGATTTCCGCATAGAAGTCATCACATTCGCGGCGGCGCGCCGCGAGGCATTCATCAAACCCGTTTCCAAACGCGGCGCCCGGCTTGCCGTTGCTTCGCGGCAGGTCGGCCGGCGCGAGGTCGGTCAGACGGAGCTGGATGACCTGACTCGATCCGGAAGCGATCGTGAGCTGATAGTGAGCGGACGCTTTGGTGCCTACCTGCTGTGGATTGACCGCACCCCCCTCACCGTGCACGATGAAATTGTTGATTCCGTCCTTGACGAATGGCGTCCGATTCGCGACGCCAAAAATCCGTTGTGTGTTGGTCTCGTTTTCGGTGAACAACAGTCGCGGGGCGCCGGCACAGAACAGGTAGCGCTCGCCGATCCGACTCTCGCTGGCATGGATGATCGACGCGGTCTCGTTTCCTGCAATTTCCTGCAAGACCGGACGATCAGAGGCTTGAGCCCAGGACCACTGGTTGCGAAACCATATCGTTGGCAATACGTGCAGCGTGGCGGCCGCCGGGCCCCGATTGTGAATCGTAATCTGAATCAGAATGTTATCCGGAGACTGCTTCGCATACTCGACGAACACGTCGAAATAGCGGTCGTTGTCAAACACCCCGGTGTCGAGCAGTTCGTACTCCTGCTCCTGCCGACTGCGACCGCGACTGACTTCCACCAACTGTTCGTATGGGAATCTGGCCTGCGGATACTTGTACAGATACTTCATGTACGAGTGCGTCGGCGTGCTGTCGAGGTAGAAGTAATACTCCTTCACATCCTCGCCATGATTGCTCTCGCTGTTCGTAAGACCGAACAACCGTTCCTTCAGAATCGGGTCGTTGCCGTTCCACAAGGCCAGCGCAAAACACAGCCGCTGGTGATCGTCTGAGAGACCGGCCAGACCGTCCTCTCCCCAGCGATAGGCGCGAGACCGAGCCTGATCATGTGAGAAATAGTCCCACGCATTACCGGACTCGCTGTAATCCTCGCGAACCGTCCCCCACTGCCGCTCGCTCAGATAGGGGCCCCACTTCTTCCAGGGCGCAACGTCCTGACGACATTCCTGTAAACGTTCGTGTTCTGCAGTCATGGCGGAACCTGTGTGAATGGGAGCCGAGAAACTCCACTGGAGAGGAACGCACGGAGTGCCTGGTGAAGGATTCTGTCGAACACTTCATGTGCTGTGCCGCGAGAAATGCAATCGCACTCAGAAAGGAAGATCGAAGAGATACCGATAGTGCCCCGGTATTGGCTCCAGGTCAAAGTCGCCGTTGGGATCAAGAGGCTCGCGAAGCGCCCACCCTTCATATCCCGACGGGATAACCCAGAACTGGCCATCCGGGTCGCGTACAATCCACCGCTGGGAGATTCGGTCCACGAACAGGCTCACGGTTTGCTTCCTTACAGAAAGCATGTCGTCACCTCCTGAGGGCACCTGTCTGAACGTGCGTCGGTTTCAAGCCCGACTTCGATGGGGAATCGCAATCCGGAGGCTGAAGACATCCTGGCGATGGGGCCCCAGGCTCGTCGATCGGCTCCCCCTTGCAGCACAGCTGTTTCGTGCAGTGCCTCATTGGGGAAACGTCGACCGAACTCTCCCTCCATCAATTGCCGTACTCGCCCCCGGTCGACGTTCCTTGTCGCAATGTGATCCGCAGAACGGCATCTTACCGTTGTGTCAGGCGCTTGGCTTGATGTACGAAGTATCATCATCAGTGATTGAGTCCCTGGTGCGCAGGTCAAAAGTTGAACGTGACCCATTTCGGCCATTCAGCGCTCACCACACCGGTTCACGTGGCGAATACTGGCGAACGGCACGAATGCCGCAACGGCAGCACAATTCGTTGCAGTTCTGTTCTTCGCCAGACAAGCTTCGTCCTCTGCAGACGTGGCGCTGTCGGGCCGGCCGCAACCCGTTCCGCTGTCGAGTGCGTCTGGAACGTGATCGTCATTCATTCCAGTAACATGCCGTCATGGGGATTCTCGGCGGGCCCGGAGATGCCTGCCGAGCGCCGTTTCGATGTGACGTTACTCCTGCAGCACGAAAAAGTCGGCCGAGGTGAGCTCCATCTCGCGGGCATTCAGCCTTCACTCATGATGCGGGGTGTGATACGGATGCTCCGAAAACAAACCGGCGGTTGCGATGTCCCATTCCGGGA
>JAHBXU010000123.1 GCA_019636315.1 Planctomycetaceae bacterium
GATGCCGAGCAGGTCTTTGAACTTGAGCAGATTCGCTTCGGTGCCGGTTGTGAGTGTCTGCGCGTCGTTCTGATACGAACTGACGATCAGCGTCTCGAGCTCCTGATTGTTCATGACCGGCAGCACCTTCTCGGCGATGCGGTTCATGTTGCGGTACGACCCCTGCAGCAGGAAGGGAGGTTCGGTGCGGTAGTCATCGTGCTGTGCCGCCGACTCGATATACGCGCGATTCATGGTCAGCACAACGTCCCGTGCCCGCATCAACTTCTGCATCACCGCAACGAATTCGCTGAGTTCTTCGAGAGCGTAGTTCCCCTCAAACTCCACTCCGTCCAGCCCCAGGGATTGCAATCCCTGGGCCTCGCGCGCGCGATTCGCCAACTTGATGACGGCGTGCACGTCCTGTTGCGAGCGCGCCGCGAGCCTGGCCAGCACCGGATTCGAGGTGAGCGCATTCTCGAGATAGCTCATCTCGAACGCTTCGCGCGTGTCGCCGATAATTTCGCCCAGATTGTAGATGTCGGCCCGGTTGGCCAGCATGTCGGGAATCTGGAACTTCTCGCCGCTCTCGGTGTACGGGTTACCCGCCATCACGACGGCCACCTTGCGTCCCCGAAAGTCGTATGTCCGCGTTTTCCCCTTATAGACCCCTTCGATCTTTCGCTGGGCGTCGCACAGGCTGATGAACTTCTGCAGGAACTCCGTGTGGCAGTGCTGGATGTCATCCAGATAGATCATCACGTTGTCGCCCATCTCGAAGGCGAGATTGAGCTTTTCGACTTCCTCGCGGGCGCCTGCGTTGGGTGCGGCCGCCGGGTCGACGGACGTCACATCGTGTCCCAATGCCGGCCCGTTGATCTTCATGAAGATGATCCCCAGCCGGTTGGCGATGTATTCCATCAACGTCGTCTTGCCATAACCGGGGGGAGAAATCAGAAGCAATAACCCCTGTCGGTCGGTCCGCTTGTCCGCGCCGGCCGTACCGATCTGTTTGGCCAGGTTGTCGCCGATCAGCGGCAGATAAACCTGGTCGATCAAGCGGTTTCGTACAAAGCTCGTCAACACGCGCGGCTGAAACTCCGACAACTTCATCTCTTCTCGTGCCTCGTCGAGAAGCCGCGACTTCAGTTCGTGATATCGACGATACGCCGGAACGGTTTCCCGTTCGAAGCATTCCAGGCGCGTCATGAACCGGTTGAAGTTGAGTTCATACTGACCGCCGGTCAACATTGCGTGCGTCCCCACCAGACCGGTGAGTGTCCGCGACATGGCCGTCTCGATGACGGCCGCCCGAGGTACGGCTCCGTTCATCAACAGCACAGCGCATTCGTCGACATAATCGGCCGACGAGCGGGCTGTGCCCATCACGGCCACCGCGCCGGCATCCGTCTGTCGATCGCGAGAAGAGGGGGGCTCAGCCGACCCTGCGAATGCGCTCACCCAATCCCGTGCCAGTTGAAAGGCCGCTGCCGGCGTCTTCTGGACGGTCTTCATCGACTCGGCGAACCGCTCGGCTGCACCGAGTTCCTTTAATCGCCGATGAAATCCATCGACGAGATCGGCGGCTGCTCGCGCGACGACAAAGGCATCGCCTGTTTGGACCCGGTCGATCGTACGCAGCTCGGAGAACAGGTAGTCCGCCGCTTCATTCATTAGAGCGTCAAGCCGCTGGCTGGTGTCGCGATCGTGCTCATCAGATGTCGTTGTGTTCGTGACGCGCGTCGCATAGTCGGTGAACAAACCAGTCTCGAGGACAAATGTCCGCAGCATCTCGCGGAGTTCGCGAGTGTAAGCCTGTTGCTGTTTGATATCAGGGAAAAGCTGCGCAATCGTCCCAAATCCGGCGAGCTGTGAAGAGATCAGCTTCTTGTCACGTGGCACGCCGAAATGCCGCCAGAACAGACCGGCGAGCGCCCGCGCTCTGGACGAGTACCGCAGCAATCCGCAGTTCGCGTCGATGTCGAGCAGCGCCCGCAGAATCACAGCCGCATCATGGTCGTGAACTCCCTTGGTGTATCCCTCGGAGTACCGTGGCCCCATGAATTTCTGCACGAGCGCCAGTAGTTCAGCGTCGTTGAGCCGCGAGCCAGCGGCGAGCGTTGCGAGCGACTGCGCATCGCCCGGCTCGCTCCGCGTTGCGTCGCGGCTAAACTTGTGTGATTGTCCGAGCATAAGATAGGCCAAGTACTCGGCGCGGTACACCGCTGTGTTTTCGCTCACCACTTCCATCGACCAGACGTCGCGCGTTGCATCGAGCGCATCACTGACGACCGGTTCGTAAAAGTTCGTTCCGGTGAGATGCAGATGCATCTGGTCGTGCCGCAGCACAGTCGTCAGATCGAGAACCTGAGTGTTGACCGAGAAGCGGTGCTTGCCGAAGCGAATCACTCCGTCACCGTCTTCGTACAGCTCCTGCCGATCTTTGAGCTGGCGGACGGCGTCCTCGCGAATCGTTTTGAGCCGCGACTGGATGTCGTCGACCTTGACGGAATCGCCGAGAGTTTCCAGTTGTTGGATGATGTCCCGGACCTTCTCAATCATCAGGTCCGAGGCGAAGTACCCGTGGATGTCGTTGATCGACTTCAGCGCCTCGACGCGCGTTTTGACTCCCTTAAGAATGCGGTCGGCGGCCTGAGCGAGGGCTCCGGCCCGCTTGTTGCGTTGTTCGACGAGCTGCATTCGTCGCGACTCGAACGCACTGGCGACTTCCTCCCGCTTATCGGCGAGTTGCACAATAAAATCGTCGAACTCGGCGAACTTCCCTTCGAGCTCTTCGACTTGCACCAGCAGCTTCGTCAGGTACTCCTCGCATTTGGCCGGGGTGTCGCAGACGTCCAGATAGTTGACGACCGACTGATTGAGCAGCTTGAGCTGTGAGGAGAACTCGGCGGACCCTTCAACGGATGCCAGTTCCAGAATCTTCCGCTTGAGTCCGGCCCGTGCCGCGTTGATTTGCGAGAAAATGGCCGAAATGTTGTCGATGATGGCCGTCCGCTGCGTCGCGTCGTCGATCTTCAGATTCGATACGATCTCGATGAGCATCTCGAGTTCGCGGGCGGATGCGGCGATCTTTTCATCCACGGCGCGCGCGTCGGTGACCTTCGCCAGATGTTCGATTCCTGCTTGTTCTTCCTGGACGTGCTGTTCATAGGGACGCAGGGCGTCCTCGCGCAGGAGAAACTGTACGCAGCGCTGTGAGATCTCCTCCGTCGCCTGGGTGACTTCCTGTTCCAGACCATCGACCAGTGTTGCGTCAACATAACGCAGTTCCCGCAGTCCGATGATCTCGCCCCGGATGCGCCGGAGCGCGGCCAGCGACTCGACGAACTCATCGATCGTCTCGAACCGTTTCCGGGCGGCCGCGTGAAGCAGCTCGCGCGTCGCCTGAGAGATGCGCTCGGTCTGGTCGGCCGTGTTCCGGCGCACGCGGACGACCTTCTCGAATTCCTCGACGGCGCTCGCGGCTGCGGCCTTGATCTGAGCGAGCGGTTCGCCCAGGTTGCCGGCCTCCACATGAGTGATCCAGAAATACGAATCGAGGACGTCGGTCGCTTCCTTGACCAGGTCGACGTAAAGCCCCGCGTAGGTATCCTCCTTGTCAATCAGGCCCAGAATGAACTGACACTCGGCCATGCCCCGGACGATGTCCCGGTTGCCGATCTTGTACAGATACGAACTGGTGTTTGTGTGCGGAACATAGTTCTCGCCGACGTAAGGCGTCTGCCAGATCTGGATCGCGTGATGCTTCTGCGGATCCTGTTGCGCTTTGAACAACAGCATCTCGCCCGCATGGAACATCGTGAATCCACTGCAGACGACGGGTGTCTCAACCGTCTGTTCGATTACGTTGTATCCGAGCAGCACGTGCTGACCGCTCTCGGGTTGATAGAACACGTACAGCGTGTCCTCGCCATTGGGCGATGCGATCCGCCGCTCGAACTTGAGACCCTGGACGTGGCTCTCGAATGTCTTGGCTTCTCCGCTCTGCAGGTAGTATCCGTTGGAGAAGATCAATCCGTGATCGTCCGGCAGCAGCACGCAGGCATGTTCGATGGAATCGACCCGCCGCGCCTGTTGAATCTTTTCGTTATAGACGATGTATCGCCACTTCTGCTCTTTGTAAGGCCGAATCTTGAGCAGGATGAGGTTGCCGACGACGGCGTAATGGATTTCCGCGTCGTCGAGCGTCTGGTCGGGATCGTCGACCGGTTCCGAGTAGATGCCGCGACCTGACGCTGTATTGTTCTCGACTTTGACGGTCAGGTCGCCGCCCACGGTTTCCACGAACACCCGGTCTTCTATCGAAATATGCGGATGCACACCGGGGCGGTGCATGTCGCGGGTCGTCCGAACCCATTCGAATTCGTGCTGCGGCGGATAGCGGACTTCGTGATCGCTGCGGTTGTCGAGATAACGAAGTGCGTTTCCGTCGATCAGCCACTTGAAGCTCTTGATGTCGGTCGGGCTCTTGCCGACCTGGAACACCATGTACAGGTGCACGCCGCGCACGAAGAACTTGGCGAACGTGGCGTTCTTGTAGTAGCGGTAGACGTCCTGAAAGTCCTTCTCGAACTGCGCGTTGTGAATCAGGTCGAGGCCCACGGGATGGAGCCCGTGGGCACTTGTTGATTCATCGCTGGACGGTGCGCTGTCGCTGCCATTGCGTGCGAACTCATAAACCGCGAAGACGTCTGCAATATGCCGTTCGCTTTTCAGGCCGAATTGCACGTTGTAGCCGAACAGGAACCGGTCCCCGATGGCGACCATGTCGCGCGGGACGCAGTTGTGCTCGGTTGTGATCCGCTCCGTTCCGAGCAGCTTCGGCTCGATCGACCCGAACACCTCCTTGCGCGACGCATTGAGCTCCGCCAGCCGCCGCTGGAGCTCCTCGCCATGCCCCTTGAGGCGATTGCGCAGAATCTCATACGTGCCGGATTCCAGCTGCGGGGCGACGTCGGGCGTGGTCGTGGGCTCGGACATGTGGAATGCGGGTTACGTCACTGGACCTCGAACAATTGACAACGGAGGTGTCGCTTCGATCCTCGGCATTCGACAGCATGTAAGTGGAGGTCTTTGGCTCTAAGGACGGCATTGATATCACAGTGCGTTGGAGGCGCGGGGCGAAGCGGCTGATACCAGTCACGATAGATGGGCGTCTCCGATTCTGCGTAGGCGAGAATCAAGTGACGACCGCTGATTTGCTCCCTTTCCCCGTGCCGTTGTCTCCATCGCTCAGATTCAAACTTATGCAGCTTGCGCACGCAGTCCCAGAACTCCGTGTAGTTCTTGCGGCCCGGACCTCCCTTCCAGCCGCCTGTTGAACCATCCAGACGCTGGTGTCTGTTCCGACCGTAGAACTTGAATTCAATCAGGTGGTTCTCGTTCTCAAGCTGTACCAGCAAATCGATCTTGTTCCACTCAAGCTGGCATTTTACTTCGGGAAACGTGCTGAGGGCTGCGCGAACGAAGAACCAGCGAAAGGTACTTTCATTCCATAGGGGAAGAGGAATTTGAAAAATCGCGGCTTCAACATCAGCCCACGTGGTCTGAAGGACCGACTCGACAAATCCCGTGGTATGCGCGTACTCTTCCGGCACTTGCCTATCCCTCACCGAGTTGCCAACTGACTGCGAAAAGCCTTGCATCAGCAAGTCCTCCCGATCATCGCATCGGCGAATCATCGGCCGGTCGAACCCGCACTCGTCCGCGCTCCGCAGTTACAATAGCACCGGCGAATAACTCATCCGCATGTGTACTTAGCACTGCCAGACACACATCCGCTTGACGACGAGCAGCGATCCCAACCATCCGAACGATGCCGTGATGCGGTGTGCCATGCAAAATCGCCAGTTCCCCAAAGTCCTTGTCCAACGTGATCAGAATCCGCTCGTCGGCATATGCCCGTGCGATGATTTCCTCATCGCCGGGATCTTCGGTCCAGTTCCCGACCCAGTCGACATCATGCCCGGTCGCGCGGCGAACATCGGCTGTTGGCCCCCAGACACAGGTGTCGAGCAGTAGCTTCACTTCACCAGGTCCATTTCGATGTCGAGCGGTTCGATTCGTTCATTCCCAACGTGTCGGTGCGCATACACGAGACACGCCTGAATGTCTTCACGCTCCAGCCAGGGATATCCTTCGAGGATCGTCCCTAGATCATCTCCCGCAGCCAGCATGCCGAGTACGTGCTCAACCGCCAGTCGCCGTCCGCGGATGATCGGCTTCCCGCCAAAAATCTGTGGGTTGACAGTGATGCGTTTCAACAGTTCTTGTTCGATCATGGTCTCCTCCAGTGTGGTCAGCAGTCTTCCATTCTATCCAGGCTCGGATGCGTTTTTCCTCGTTGCCAAGCGGGAGCTTGGGAACAAGGACGCAAAGACCTGATCCGCGATCCGCGTCATCTGCGGTCCATTCCAACGACGACGTTCACACCTTCTCCTCCACCGCGGCTGCCAGGCCGAGGGCGGCGATCTTCTTGTCCGACAAGCCCAGCGACTTGATGGTCCCCTGCAGTCGTTTCAGGCCGGCGGTGATCACTTCGTCCTCGGAGTCGACCAGCATCCTGCCAATCAGCGCGGCTACCGAAAGGTCCTTCACGTCCTCAAACGTCAGGCCGAAGTGGTCGGTGAAGTGCTGGAGGTTCGCGCGGAAGTCGCCGTTGCCGTTCCCGCTGAAGAACGTGTTCTTGACATCGCTGAGCACCTGAGAGTTCGTCACCCAGCGGTCGACGCTCTTGCCGGCCTTGATCGAGTCCACGATCTTGTCGAAGAACTGCGTTTCGCCGCCGACGATGTCGATGCGGGCCGTTTTGAGGGCCGAGCCGACGATCTCCGACTGCTCACGGGCGATATCCTTCTGTGCGTTGATGGCGGCGATTTCGATGTCGCGGTCCTTGTTGAGCTTGAGCTTGAATTCCTCGTGCTCGCGGCCCACGCCGTCGAAGATCTTCATCGCTTCGGCCTTCTGCTCGATGCCGCGCGCTTCGGCATAGAACTTCTGTTCGATGACGGATGCTTCGGCCAACCCTTCCTTCTCGACGGCGTCGGCTTTGGCCTTCTGACCTTCCGCTTCGGCGACGAGCTTCTTCTGAATGACGTTCGCTTGTGCCGTCCCTTCCTTCTCGATGGCCTCGGACCGGGCGAGGAGGACCTGGGCCTCCGCCAGCCCTTCGGCGGCGACCTCGGCCTGACGGGCCTCGGCGAGCATTTTCTTTGCCGTCATTTCGCGTTGAGCCGCCTCCTGCTGGGCGTCGGCCTCAATGACAACCTGGCGGGCTTCATGCTCGGCGGCCTGCTTCTTGGCTTCCGCCGCCTTGATCTCGGCGACGAGCGCCGCTTCGGCTTGTTCTTCGGCCTTGGTGATGGCGACTTTCTTGGCGCGATCGGCAGTGGCGAACTCTTCCGTATCGAGGATCCGCTGCTGTTCTTCGACGACGGTCCGTTCGACGACGACCCGTTCGCGGATGACGTCCTGGATGTTGCGTTTCTCAACTTCGATGGCCTTCTCCTTGTCGATGCTCGCGAGCCCCACGACCCGTTCACGTTCGGTTGCTTCGAGCATGCGGTCCTTCTCGACCCGCTCGCGTTCGACCGCATCGGTGCGCTCCTTGTTGCGTTGGGCGACGATGACCTGCCGCAGCTTGTTCTCCTCGGCGACGGCGAGTTCTTCTTCGGTGCGGATGCGGGCCGCCTGCGCGAGAAGCCGCTGTTCCTCCTGGACCTTGGCCGCTTCGGCCTGTTGCCGCGCGGAGATTTCCGTGATCTCCCGTTTCTGCTTTTCGACCGCTTCGACGCGTTGCTTTTCGAGTTCGAGAATCGCTTCCTGCGCTTCAACGTCCTGTTTTTTGATGGTCTTCTCTTTTTCCCGTGCGATCTCATTCGCCTTGATATGCTCGCGCGCAGTGAGATCGGTGATCTTCTTGATGCCCTCGGCGTCGAGAATGTTCATCTGACTGAGCATCTCAATGGGCGTCTGTTCCAGATAGTCAATCGCGCAGTCTTCGAGCACGTAGCCGTTGAGGTCCTTGCCGATGACCTTGAGGATCTCGCTCTTGAACTGATCCCGCTCGTTGTACAGCTCGACGAAGTCGAATCGCTTGCCCACCGTCTTCAGCGCCTCGGAGAACTTGGCGTCGAACAATTCGATGAGGGCCTGGCGTTCGCTGGCCCGTTTGCAGCCCAGAGCCTGGGCAACTTCCTTGATCGATTCGGCCTGATTATTGACGCGGACGAAGAACGCGACTTCGATGTCGGCCCGGATATTGTCCTGGCAGATGAGGCCGGCGGTTCCTCGCCGCTGAATCTCGATGCGCTTGACGGAAAGGTCCATCAGCTCGACGCGATGAGCAACGGGGATGACCCACATCCCGCTGCCGGTGGCGACTTTCATGCCGCCAAATCCAGTGCGCACCAACGCTTCTTCCGGCCCCACCTTGCGGAAGAACCGCGAGAGCATGACCAGAAAGCCCACGAGAAACAGGACCACAACTCCGGTCGCGATGATGGCAGGTTCCAACATGGTCGTCGGCCTTTCGTAAGGCAGTTGTCAGCAGTCGAGTCGTCGTCTGGTGAGTGAAGCGTGGCAAGTGGCCTCGGGAAAGATACGCCCGCGTTACGCGGCCCCTGCTCGCTAATCGCGATTCCCTACTCCCTCAACAAAATACACCTGCTCCTGCGGGGAGTAGTCCACGATGCGCGCCGCGTTCCCCTGAGGGATCACGCCGTCCGTCGTTTGCACGCGCAGCAGAAGCGGCGCTCCATCGGCAATGTCGCATCGGGCCTGTCCAAAACTCGAGGTCGCCTCCTGCGT
>JAHBXU010000124.1 GCA_019636315.1 Planctomycetaceae bacterium
CGACAACAATGTCCTGGACCTGGTAACCGGCGATGATCCCTTTGACCATTCGCTCTTTGATGCCCTTTTCGACGGCTGGAATGAAGTTGTTTGGAACCGAGCCGCCGTGGACCGAATCCAGAAAGCACGAGTTCAGCACGGGATCGTAGTGATACTCGCGCATGCCTTCGAAGTTTTCCTTCGTGAAGTACTCCTCCGGAACAATGTTCGCCGGACAATGGTAGACGCGAAAATGGACTTCGGCGAACTGGCCTGACCCGCCCGACTGCTTCTTGTGACGATAGTGTCCCTCCGCCTTGCCGCTGACGGACTCTCGATAGGGCACTTTGGGCTGATGGGTGAGGACGTTGACCTTCTCGCGCGTCTGCAACCGCTTCACGATGAGCTGCAGATGCAGTTCGCTCATGCCGTTCATCACCATTTCATGCGTCTGGGCCTCGCGGCGCACGACGAAGGTGGGATCGTCTTCCTCAATCTTCTGCAAGGCGCCGGAGATCTTCGCCTGGTCAGCCTGAGATGCCGGTTCGACGGCCAAACCGATCATCGGCGTGGGATACGGAATGCGGGGCATGACGACGCCATCGGCGCCGTGGGTGATGGTGTCGCCTGTGTGCAGATCGTCCATCTTGACGACGACGACAATCTCTCCGGCCCCGGCATCGGGAATCTGCTCGGTGTGCGCGCCCTGGACATCGAGCAACTGGCCGATCTTGACCGACTTGCCCGTCCGCTCGTTGTGAATGGACGCGTCCTTCTTCAACGCGCCCGAGTAAATGCGGACAAAACTCATCTTGGCGACAAACGGATCGATGCGCGTCTTGAAGATTTGTGCGACGAGCGGTCCATCCGCCGCCTGATGGAGAGTGACTTCGTCGCCGGCCCGCTGCGCGAGGCGCGGAACAGTCGCGGGAGCGGGCGCATACTCGACGAGACCGTCCAGGAACTCGCTGACGCCAACGTCGCCACGAGCGCTCAAACAAAAGATCGGAATCAGCGTGCCGGCAGCGACCGCCTTCTGGATGGCCCCGGCCAGTTCCTCCTGAGAGATGGTGCCTTCCTCCAGATAGCGCTCCATCAGTTCTTCGTCCGCCTCAACGGCCGAATCAATGACCTGCTGATTGGCGGCCCGTGGATCGACAACGCATCCTTCCGGGACGTTCGCGGGAACGTTGATTGCGCTCACAACACCGCTGAACGATTTCCCCACACCGATGGGGACGTTGACCAGTGCACAGGCAGGACCGAAGACGTTGCGAATGCTGTCGAGCAATTCGGCGAAACGCACGTTGTCGGCATCGCACTTGTTGATCACGATCATACGAGCCAGACCCGCATCTCCCGCGTACTGAAACGTCTTGCGCGTGTTCACCTCGATCCCGGCGGCTGCACTGATCGTGATGACGGCCGTTTCCACCGCGCGCAGCGATCCCATGACCTGGCCCACAAAATCGGGCATTCCGGGGGCGTCAATGAGATTGACGTGCTTCCCCTGATGATCGAAATGGACGACCGTGGACGTGATCGAGTGCTTGCGCTCCTTCTCATCGTCGTCCGTATCGATCAGGCTGCTGCCATCGTCCACTGAACCCGCGCGGCTGTTGATCCCGGTCTTGTACAGCAAGAGGTCCGCAAGCGTGGTCTTTCCCACGGCTCCGTGTCCCACGAAAGCAACGTTGCGAATGCTGTCAATCGACCTGGCCATACGTTCTACCTGTTCTGAGAAGGAGGGGAACGAGTGATTCCACCAGCGACGGAACCGTCGCCGATGATGTGACTTCCGCCGTGAGAGAGGAATCAGCGGAAGTCGAGCCGGGACTCGATGGTAACGGAATGCCCCTGCAATCGCCACCAACGACCGAACCGCAACAATCAGAGTTGCGGTGACGCACGATCACATTGCCGTGTTCCTGGCCGCTCGATCGCCGTCGTGCAACGGTGTTCGGGAACGCTGGATCTCAGCCCGAAAAATCATTCCACCGAGGCGCGATTGAGCGGAGGCGTCCGCCTATTGTGTGATAACCACGGGCTGGGCGAATTGGATCGCGACGGTTGCGCGCGTCGCATCGTTATCACCGGGCAAATCGTCGCTGTCCGACGGCATGGCCATCGGCTTGGGATTTGGACGATGGCTGCCACACGTTCGCCAAGGATGCTCTGACCAGAGGCGGTGTATCGCACAAGCCGCGCTGAGGGAATCCGGGCGCCGAAGTCCGCTCTTGCCCCTCTTCCGCCCCCCGATCGTGAACGAACCTTTGAATCTCGTCGACGGACTCGGTTATGATGAGCTATCCTCGGTAGGCGGTTCGTGGCGCTGCAACACGTGATCCGAATGTGTCTGCGACACCATGCGTCGTCCTGCCTACGACCGCGATCCAGAATATGGTGATGGATCGCCCCCACCCGACCCCTCACGCAAGTGAGCGTCCTGCCTGAATCAGAGCCATGCCCGACCGCAATCGAGTCTCGTGCCGCGTGGTCCCGTTCGGAGTGTTGGTGATTTTCCTGATGCTGACGAACGCCAGCGTCCGGGCCGCCGCTCCGGTCGTCACGTCGCTGGCGCCCCTGGGACTTGTTCCTGGACAAACGACCGAGTTGGTTGTGGGGGGACAGAATCTGGAAGGGGCCACACAACTCTGGACGCGCTGTGGAACAAGCGTCGTGCCGCCTCAGGCGGAAGCTGGAGCGGCACGATTCACTGTTTTGGTTCCTGAAGACGTGACCGTTGGACTGCAGGCGGTACGAGTCCTCTCGCCAGGGGGCGTCAGCGACCTGCAACTGTTGTTGATCGACGATCTCCCCAGTGTTGCCGAAGCGAATGGCAACCAGACAGTGACATCGGCCCAACTTCTGACGTTGCCGTGCGCCGTCGACGGGCGGGTCGACAACCTGTCGCGCGACTTCTATCAGTTCGAGGCGCAGAAGGGCCAACGCTTGTCGTTTGAGGTCCTGGCGCGACGGCTGGGGTCACCACTCGATCCGGCATTGTTCCTCTATCGGGCGGATGGTCGCGAACTCGCCTACTCCGATGACGCGGAGGGGCTCAGCGGCGATTCGCAGATCGAATATCGCTTTGACGAAGCCGGAACGTACCTCGTCGAAGTCCGCGACATCGCCTACGCCGGAGGACCACAGCACGCCTATCGACTGCGGATGGGCGATTTTCCCTGCGTCAACGTGCCTTTGCCAATGGGCGTGCAGCGGGGACAGCGGACGCGCGTCGATTTCGCCGGCACGAGCGTCGATGACGCCAACCCTGCCTGGGCCGACGTCCCGGCCGACTGGCCTTACCACTGGTTCCCCGTGAGCACCCGCCGACCGCAGGGACATTCGAGCGGATTCGCACTCATCTCGGTCACCGATTCGGAAGAACTGCTCGAACACGAACCGAACAATACGGCCCCACAGGCCAATCCTGTCGCCCTGGGGACGCACATCAACGGCCGCTTCGCGTTACCCGGCGACGTCGATCGTTACCGTTTCTCCGCGCAGAAGGGGCAGCGGTATGTGTTTACGGGAATTACGCGGAATCGAGCCGCACCGACCGACCTCGTGCTGGAGTTATTCGACGCCGCCGGCAATCCGATCGCCCGCGTCGACGACACAAAGACTTCGGAAGGCATCCTCGATCAGACGTTTCCGGCGGACGGTGATTATATTCTCGCGGTGTCCGACCTGCACCATCGCGGTGGACCGCAATACGCCTATCGGATCGAAGTCGCTCCCTATCAAGCCGGCTTCGACTTATCGGTGGCTGCGGACCATCTGAATATTCCCGCAGCCGGCGTCGGCAGCGTGACGGTCAACGTGAATCGTCGCGATTATCAGGGTGTGATTGAACTTTCGATGGAGGGACTGCCCGAGGGATGGGTGGTTCTGCCAACAAAAGTGGGACCAGGACTGGCGGCGGGAGAACTGACTGTGCAGGCGCCGGAAGGTGCGACGACGACGGCCGTGCTCGACGGCGTGCGTATCGTCGGATCGGCTTCGGTCAACGGTGTGGACGTGCGTGAGACGGCGAAGGTCGTTGATTCTCTCCGCGCGCGGTGGAATCAGGTGGCTGTCATCCCCCAAAGTGTTGAAGAGGTGTTCGCGGCCGCGGCTGAGCCGGCGCCCGCATTCGCGCTGACAATCGACCCCGCGGAGGTCGTGCTGGGCCAGCACCTCAAGACGACGGTCAAAGTGATCGCCCAGCGGAGCGAAGCGATTGACGAACCGATTGAACTAACGGCCATTCTGGACAAGGTCGCCTTGCCCGCAGATGTCAAATTGAATCTGCAGCCGATCCCCAAGGGGGCGAATGAAGTCGCGCTGGAGTTGACGGCCGGACCGAAGGCGCCGCTCGGTCCGTTCACGGTCGTGCTGCGCGGGACACACAAGAAGGACAACGCCACGCAAACCGCAACGGCCCGGCCGATCAACTATCGGCTGGAAGCTCCGCTCGCACTCGCTGCAGCGCCTGCGGACGGCATGCTCCGCCGCGGCAGCGAACTCCGCGTCAAAGTGAACATCCAGCGCAACCCCGCGTTAAGTGGTGAGATTAAACTGACTGCCACGAAGACGCCGGACGGCGTCAGCGCTGCCGAGACCGTGGTGGCCGCCGATCAGTCATCCGCCGAACTGGTCCTCGTCGCCACATCGGAGGCGGCCACTGGTGAATTTTCGGATCTGACCATCCAGGCGACGGCCGTCGGAAACGATCAAGTGACGGCCTCAACGACGGTTGGTAAGATCGTCGTCGAGTAAGACTCTGCGGCGGACACAGTAACATAGCAAGCGGCTGAAACAGTCTGACGTCTGGCAAAATGCGACTCAGTCAGTTTATGCGGTGACTTTTGATCTCCAGGCAGGAATCGGCATCCGCGGACTGAAATCGCTTCCATCACACGGCACAACAGGGGCAGAACGATGACCAAGTTCAAGCACTGCGTCACACTCGGAGCCGCCTGGATGCTGGCGTTCGGCAGCATCCTCCCTGCCGAGGACGACGTCAGCCGCTCGCCGGTTGAGTTGTCGGTGTTTCCGGAGGAGATCACTCTTGTCGGCCCGCGCAGCGAGCAACGCATCATCGTCACCGGACGATTTTCCGACGGCAGCGTGCAGGATCTGACCGCCGAGGCCGGCTTCACGTCCGCCGATGAAAACATCGCCGCCTCGGACGGATTCATCCTCCACGGCAGGGCCAACGGAGACACACAGGTCAGCGTCACGCTCGGATCCTTGACCTCGACGGTTCCCGTCACGGTCATCCGGGCCGGGCAGCCGGATCCTGTCAGTTTTGAGACGGAAGTTCTGGCGGCGTTGACCAAGTCGGGCTGCAACTCGGGAGCTTGTCACGGCTCGCCCTCCGGGAAAGGGGGATTTCGTCTGTCGCTCCGCGGTTATGATCCGGTGCTCGACATTCACACACTCCGGACCGAGTTCTACGGACGCCGCACCAATGTCGTCGACCCCGATGACTCGCTGTTGCTGAGGAAACCCTTGATGCAGGTCGCACACGGCGGCGGCCAGAAGCTCCACACGGGTGACCCCTCGCATCAGGCACTGCGGCAGTGGATCGCCGAGGGATTACAGCTCGACGCATCGGACGCCGCCGTGCTGCAGCAGATCCGCATCACACCGGGCAAGCGACTGTTTGAGGACGGCGTCGACCGGCAGCAGATCGTTGTGATGGGCACGTTCAGCGACGGAACCGTGCGCGACGTCACAGCACTCACCGATTTCTCCTCGTCGAACGAATCCGTCGCCAAAGTGAACGCCGAAGGGTTGGTCGAAAAACACGCGCGAGGCGAAGCGGCAATTCTCGCCCGGTATCTCGATAAGATGGACACATCCTATCTGACGTTTCTCGAAGACGTTCCCGGATTCGCCTGGAACAATCCGCCGGAAGCCAACTTCATCGACCGTCTGGTGAACGAAAAGCTTGAACAGCTCAAGATCCTGCCGTCGGACCGCTGCAGCGATGATGAGTTCCTTCGCCGCGCCTACTTCGACATGACGGGCCGTCTGCCGTCGCTGGAAGAAACCGCCGCGTTCCTCGCCGAGAAGTCCGCCGACAAGCGTAGTCGTCTGATCGAACAGCTGGTCGATACCCCAGATCACGCGTCCTTCTGGGGGTTGAAATGGGCCGACGTGCTGCGGACCACGAGCGGTAAGCTTAAGCCATCGGGCGTCGCCAAGTTCAACCGCTGGATCTACGAGGGCATCCTTGCCGACCTGCCGATGGACGAGTTCGCCCGCCAGTTGCTGACCGCCTCGGGAAGTGTCTTCGAGAATCCAGCCGCCAACTACTGGCGCGCCAGCCGCGAACCGACGGACGCGACCGAAACGACGGCCCAACTGTTCCTGGGCATCCGTATTCAGTGCGCCAAGTGTCATAATCATCCCTTCGAACGCTGGACGCAGGACAATTACTACGGCATCGGGGCGGCATTTACTCGCGTGGGCCGCAAGGAGAGCGGGCGGCCCGATGACGAAGTCGTCTTTAACGGCAACGCGGGTGAGATTACGCAGCCGCGGACCGGTGAAACGATGAAGGTGCACCTGCTGCTGACGGGCGACGTCGATGTGCCGGCCGATCAGGACCGCCGCGCCGTGTTTGCCGAGTGGCTGACATCACCGCAAAATCCGTTCTTTGCCAAGGCGATCGTCAACCGTGTCTGGGGACATCTGTTCGGTGCGGGAATCGTCGATCCGGTCGATGATTTCCGAGACTCGAATCCCCCCTCCAACGCCCCTCTTCTGGACGAGTTGGCGCGGCAGTTCGTCAAGAATGGATACTCGCGCAAGTGGCTGATTGCGACCATCATGAACAGCGAGACCTACCAGCGGACGGCCCGTGCGAACGAGCTGAATGCCGACGATGAGCGATACGGATCGCACTTCGTCCCACGGATGCTTTCCGCTGAGCAACTACTCGACGCGATTTCGGAGGTGACCGGCGTTCCCGAGTCGTTCGCCGGCGTGCCGGCCGGTATGCGGGCGACGCAGCTTCCCGAACCGCCCAAGGATCATGAATTCCTGAAGGCGTTTGGCCAGCCTCAACGCGAGATGGCCTGCGAATGCGAACGGTCCAGTGAATCCAATCTGTCACAGGCGCTGCAGATGATCAACGGGCCGACCGTGCATGAAAAGCTTCGCAACGATGGTGGTCGGATCAAGCGATTGATCGATGCCGGACGCTCGGACGAGGAAATCGTCAATGAATTCTATCTGACGGCTGTCTGTCGTCCGCCCACTTCCGCGGAATGGGGTGCCGCACACAGCCACTTGCAGAACTCCGAAGATCGCCGCCTGGCCCTGGAAGACATCTGCTGGGCCGTGCTGAACACCAAGGAGTTTCTGTTTCAGCACTAAACGACCCGGGCATTCAGCCGGGCTGGCCGCATCGCCGGCGTAGGATGTCTGCCGCGCCGGCAGCCGGTGTTTCTGCACCTTGGGGTGAAATCGTTCTCGCTTATGCGGCGAAGAATATCGCCGTCGTCCGCTCGTGATGGCATCATCGGAAATCGCCTCTGCTGCACCAAGGTGAAGAGCTCTCAATGTCCGACCGCTTGCATTCTTGCGGGACATTTCGGTTTTTCTGAGCTCCCCCCACGAATGCAGTGAACACTTGACTATACCCCGATACGAAACGACGTCTGAGATCCTGAGAACGCTCCCGCGCCGATCTCCCGATTGACGAAAGCTGCGGCACCCGCGTACACTACCTGTCAAGAATGTCAATCGACGGAAATATCATGAAGGGTTGGAACGCGATCTGCTCGGCTCAAGGATGTGAACGCCGAAAGCGGGGGCGTTTGCTGTAATTGCAAAGGAGCGGAGGTTTTGACAACAATTAGTGAAGGAACGACCAGTCCTCAGACGGAGTCCAGACGAACTGCAACGACCGACGTTGAGTCGGCCACCGATATCGCGGAATTGAGCGATTTCCCAAGTTTGGGATTGGGCGAAGAGATGTTGAAGTCCATCCGCAGGATGGGATTCAGCGCCCCCACGCCGATTCAAGCGGCATTGATCCCGAAGGCCCTCACAGGACGGGACTGCATCGGTCAGGCCCGGACGGGAACGGGCAAAACGGCCGCGTTCGTCATTCCGATTCTCGAGCGGATCGACCATCGCTCGACGGATTTGCAGGCCCTTGTGCTGGCCCCGACGCGGGAACTGAGTGAGCAGGTCGCGGCCGAAGCGTCGCGGCTTGCCGCCGAACATCAATGCAATCCCGCCTGCCTCGTGGGAGGACGTCCTCTCGGTCGGCAGATCGAGCATCTGCAACGACGCCCCACTATCGCCATCGGAACGCCCGGGCGCGTGATCGACCTCATTCAGCGCAAGGCTCTCGACCTGAGCAAGCTTCGCATCGCTGTTCTGGATGAAGCCGACCGCATGCTGGACATCGGCTTTCGGCCAGACATCGAACGCATCTTGCGAAGATGTCCACAGGAACGGCAGACGCTGCTGTTATCGGCTACCATGCCGGCGCCGGTCGAACGCCTCGCAATGCGGTTCATGGTCGACCCCTTGCGGATCGACCTGTCGCAGGACAACGTCGTCACGGACGCCGTGCGGCAGTACTTCTGCACCGTCGATCACGACCGGAAGTTTGAGTTGCTTGTCCGCCTGTTGCAGCGCGAGCGGCCGCAGCAGGCGATCGTGTTTCGACGGACGAAGCGCGGGGCCGACCAGTTGCACGCCAAGCTCTCCAAACGACTGCCTCAGGCGGCCGTTATTCACGGAGACTTGCAGCAACGACAACGTGACCGTGTGATGAAGGACTTC
>JAHBXU010000125.1 GCA_019636315.1 Planctomycetaceae bacterium
TGACCTGCGGCTTGGACCATTCGCCGCTGCTGTGGTCTTTGCGGAAGCCGTAAACGGCGGTGTCGCCCTCGTATTCACCGGCCCCCCCATAATAAACGACGTACAGATCGCCGTTGTCGAGTTCGTCAAACGAACAGGGATGCCGATAGGGGCCCGGCGCGTCGGAATCCGCAGGGATAACCACTTCGGACCACAGATCCTCGGCCCCGTGGGCCGGGCCGACGCCCAGCAAAGTACAAATGGCGAGGCTCAGAACGCAGCCCCACGACGTCAAGAAACAATCAGCCACAAGCGTCTCCTTCAGAGGATCGTACGATGAAGATTTGAATGGGTCGTGATGGATCGAGCGGCTAACGAAGCTGACGAGCGAGCACCTTACGGAGCGTGTCGACGTCCTTTTCGGCATACCCTTTGGATTGATAGACGATCTTTCCCTGGCGCGAGATCACAAAGACGCGCGGGATGGAACTTTCGGCGTACTTCTCGTAATTCGTTCGCTCGGGATCGGCCGCAACCGGAAACGAAAATCCTTGCTCCGATTTGAACTGGGCGACCGCCTCCGCTGTTTCTTCGCGGCCGATGGCGACGAGAGAAAAATCGTCCCGCTGGCGATACTTGCTCCAGATCTCATCGATCTGCGGCAACTTCTTGCGGCAAGAAGGGCACCACGTGGCAAAGAACGTCACGACAACGACCTTGCCCTTCAACTCTTCGAGCTGAAGGAGCACGCCATCGTCTGTTGTCACCGAGAAGAGCGGGACCGGCTCGCCGACCTTGACCAGTACGGATTCGTCTTTCACCCGATCCGCGGCTTGAGACGCTGATCCATTGAATGGATTCAGCGTTCCCTGCCCCGTGCTCTGGTCGAGGGCAAGCAGAGTCAGGCAGCCGAACGCCCACGCGACCATCCGAAAGGTCGGCCTTTGGTGCAATGACGTGAACCCCAACCGACCGTCAGGCTGATATGGCATGGTCGTCTCTCTGAAGACTTGTCCCCTCGAATCTTGCAGGAAGCCCGCACGGGTTGCAAGTCAGCGTCCGATGTCATCTCGATTGAGACCAGACAATCGTCGGAACTCAATTTGCCTCCGCTGGGGCCGGCTGATAGCATGAACGGGTTCGGCTGCGCGGCCGAAGTTTCGCTTCCTGATTGAATGTTCACGCGGTTACGATGGATCGCCGTCAGAACCCGTTGTTCCTGTCGTTCTCCCTCGGGACGTGGCTTAACACGTCCGTGCGGATGAGCGTGTGGTTCCCGCTGGTGTTGATCGTCCTGTGGACGCGGCTGGGATTTCAACTGGGGACGATCTGCGGGTTATTGCTGTTGATCAGCGTCGTCGTCCACGAGTTCTTTCACGTCTATGGAGCGCGCTGGACCGGCGGCGATGCGGACGAAATCCTGATCTGGCCGGCTGGAGGACTGGCCTTTTGCCAGCCGGGACCGTCATTCCGCAGCGAATTCTTAACGACGGCCGCCGGCCCGCTCGCGAATGTGCTCCTCGCGCTGGTCACATTGCCGGCCGTGATCTCGTCCGGCATGCTGCCGTTCTGCTTTCATCCCATCATTCTGCCGCCGGTCATGCTGGGCGACGAAGCGTCGGGGGATACGTTGTTGCAGAACCTGGCCGTGTTGATGTTCTCACTGAACGTCAAGCTGATTTATCTGAACCTGCTGCCGGTCTATCCGATGGACGGCGGGCGGATGCTGCAAACTGTCATGGCGCAATGGTGGGATGCCGTCTTCGTCCGGACGTTTACGTTCTGGACAGCGATGGCGGCGGCCGTTCTCATCGGCCTTGTGGGGTATTCGATCGACCCCACGGTGGGCATCGTACTCGTGTCCGTTTCTTCTTTCATTCTGATACTCAATCTGCTGGAAGCCATTCAGCGTCAACTTTCTGACTTTCACGACGATTCGTTCCTTGGTTACGACTTCTCGCAAGGATATACCAGTCTGGAGAAGGGAGCGGAGGACCGTCCGAAGCGTCGCGGCATGCTCGAACAGTGGCGCGAGAACCGACGCATCAAAAAGCTGGAACACGAACAACTGGAGCGGATTGAAACCGCGACGCGTCTCGACGCCCTGTTGGAAAAGGTGCATCAGCAAGGCATCGACGCCCTCACGCCCGCCGAGCAACGGTTTTTGAAGCAGGCCAGCGAGCGGTATCGAAACCCCGGCAAGTAATCAGCGGCGTCCAGCCGCCGGTTCATGCATTGGGATACCGTCGCGGATCCCAGTCCTTCGCCAGTCCGCAGAGTGTGTCGAGCACCCGGCGATCCGGACTGCAGGCGACGATGCCAGGCAAGCGGAGCATGTCCGCCGTTTCGTCATTCCACGTCTGGCCGAAGTGCACGGGCTGGCCGTTCGCAACCCATAGGGCATCTCCGCCGAGCGCACGAGCGATGTGCAGCGACGCGGGAAAATCGTAAACATTGGGCGTGTGAATCAGCGATCCCGCAAACTCCCCCGTCGCTAACAGAGGATAAATACTGCCAGGCATGTCGTCGGGGGCGAACCCCCTCAGGCCCGCAGACGTTACGTTCTGCGCTCGTTCCGTATCGCGCTTCTGAAACCCGATCAGGTAGATGCCCTGAGCATCCTGCCGCTGCGCGTTGGTGATCGGCGGCAAGGAGCTCAGGACCTCTCCAGCCGGCATTTGCAGATTGTCCGAACCGCACTTGACGACGTCGCCGCGCACTTCGACCCACGTTCCCTGCGGACCGGTCTCAGGAAGATAGACCAGCGTGTAATGGACGTCGTCGTGGGACCGCAGATGCAGCATCACGCAGTAGCCGTTTCCGGTTCGGTCGCGAAATTGTTTCGTTCCATCAATCGGATCGAGCGCGATGGTCAGCGGGCCGTCGACGGCAAATGCGTCGAGGTCTCCCGTCGTCTCTTCCGCTTCGATGCGGCATGTTCGCAGAATCGGGTCTGCATCCCGCAGCGCACCGACGAGCAACTCCTGTACGGTGAGATCGGCGAGCGTGAGCGCGTCGGTGTTCGCGCTGCCCGACGACTTGCCCGTCAAGGCGATATTGTACTTGCGCAACGTGCGGGCGATCGCTCCGCTCCACCGCATCACCGGCGGCATCGTCTTGGCCAGAACCGCGATAATCCGCTGCAAATGGACGTCGTTTTCAGTCTCAGCCATCGATCAAACCTGATTCTGCGGTTGGAGCATAAACTCAGTGTCGGGCGCGCACGTGCACGCCGAGCCAGGTGATGAGTCGTGCCGCCACGTCGATTCCGGTCACTCGACGGAACCCTTGCCAGCCGGGGACAGCGTTCACTTCCAGCACGTAACACCGGCCGCTGCGATCATACAGCAGATCCACTCCGCCGAAGAGCGTGCCGGTGACTCGTACGGCGCGCGTCGCCAGTTCGTGCTCCTCATCCGTCAGCTCATGAGGCTCACCTGTTGCCGCACGGGACATGTTGGTGCGAAAATCATGAGGATTACGCCGCTTGAATGCCCCCAGCACAACCCCGTCCAGCACCAGCACACGAATGTCGTAGCCTTCGTGCTCCACGAACCGCTGCAGATACAGAACGACCTGAGTTCGTTCCAGCGTGCGAAAGGTGCGAAACGCAAGGTCCGGATCGCTGACACGGACGATCCCCCGGCCTTCCGCTCCAAACAGCGGCTTGACGACGACATCTCCGCCGAGTTCCGTCAACGCCGCCATCGCCGTTTCGGCGTCCTGACAGATCACGGTCTCCGGCACCGGCAATCCATCCGCGGCGAGTTTGGACGTCGCCAGATACTTGTCGACCGCACACTCGATCGCCTTTGGAGGGTTGAGGATTGTGATGCCGCGCGATTCGAGCCGCGCCAGAACATCCATGCGAAAGACGACCTGTTCCAGGGAACCGGGGGGCATCGTTCGCACGATCACGGCATCAAGCGCCGTCAAATCGCACGTCGATTCATCGTCGCCGCGGCCGACAACCACCGGCGAATCCGCGGTGCGCTCCGATGCAGACAGACCCTTGAAGTCGATCCGATGCGCGACGTGTCCCTGTTCGCGGCAGGCTCTTCGGATGTCGGTCACATACCAGCTGGCCGGGTTTCCCAGTACGCCCACGTCCAACCTTGAGTCTCCTTACAGGGTCGCCGGATAGATGCCGAAGGAACGGGCAAGCACGTCGTCGTTGACGCGTCCGAAAACGTGCACACGCCCCGTGTCGAGATTCTGGAAGACGATCTCCGCCGGACTGAACAACATGCGGTCGACGGCGTAGAAGTCGCGGCCCGACCGCTCGAAGATGTCCAGGAACGGCTCCCCGTAGGACGTCGACGCCAGCGATGGGACGTTCGGACCAATGGACGCCAGACTCTCATCATCCCCCGTGACCCACAACGACACACGGCCCCCATACAGGATTGCGTCGTTCGTACGACCGATTCCCTGCAGGTCGTTCTCAGCGACAGGAGCCCACGGGGCTGATCCGGTCGCACAACGCACGCGCGTCAGGTCGAACTTCAATTCATGCAGCTTGTGCAGCGCCGTCTCAACCGAACGGGCCACCACTTGCAGCGAGCCGGCAATCGATGCCGTCGGCGCGACGAGCAGAATCACCTCGCTCGGCTCCACACCGCATTGCTCGGCGATCGACTCGATGACGTCATCGCCTGGCAATCGGGCGCTTTCCAGCACCCCGACGACCCGCGCGGCCTCCTCCCGATAGGCAAACTGCGTGAACAACTCTTCGTGAGTTGCCGCCGCACGCATCGGTCCGCTCCCCATCCCGAAGAACTTGCCCACCTGAACCGCCCAGCCGGCATATTGACTGAACAGGCATGCCTTGAGTGGCTCGTCCGTTGTCACAAAGACTGAAGGCCAGCCGACGCCGCGAATGGCACTCTGCTGCAATGCGATTTCCGCCAGACCGGCTGTGCAGATTTCGGCCAGGGTGATGCCCGCGGCGAGCGAACCGGGGACGTTCACTCCAAAATCGACGACCCGCGCACCGCAGGGAATCTCGACGACGTCGATGCCAAGATCCTCCGCGGCGACCAGAACGTCCTCCACCAGATCCCATGCCAGCTCGTTCAGGACAGGCTCGTGTTCCATCGGCGTTGACATGGTTCATTCCTTCGATCGTTGCAGTGCGTGTCACGGGCGTCAGCGATCGATGCCCTCATTCTCAGAGCCGCGAGCGCGAGTGACCGGTCCCGTCGCTGACGCTCCGGGCTCTGCTTGGCGAACTCGAACCCTGCATGTCTGTACAATTGACAGGATCTCTTCGCGTAGTGCGGCGTTGACGCTCATTCCGTTTCCGCTTTCAAAGGACTCTCGACCGTTCCAATCGAGAAAACACCCTCCCGCCTCGCGGACGAGTGGGACAAGAGCGGCGGCATCCCAGGGGTGCAGGCCCGGCTCGACGATCACGTCGGCGCGACCGGTAGCGACGAGCAGATGGCCGTAGCAATCCCCCCAGCCCCGCGACAAACGGCAACCATCCCTGAGCGTCTCGAAGACCGCCGACTCGCCGGCCCGCGCGAAGTACTCGTGCGATGTATAACACAACAGCGCCTCGTTCAACGTTGCGACGTTCGACACGCGGGCCAGAATGGGGGCGGCGTCTCCCTGCTGCCACCAGCACCCCTGACCGGTCGCTGCATATGCCATTTCGTTGAGCGCCGGCATGCGGCAGACGCCAACCTCAGCACGGCCGTCTCTCTCCACGCCGATCAATGTGCCGAACAGCGGCACACCATGGACGAACGACTTGGTCCCATCGACCGGATCAAGAATCCACCGCCACCCGCTCGTGCCGGCCTGGACTCCATATTCTTCGCCCAGAATGGCGTCGTCAGGGAACGATTCGCGAATTCGAGTCCGCAGCAGTTGTTCTGCCTCGCGATCGGCCACCGTCACCGGCGACGCGTCGGCTTTCTGCTCAACGGCCAGTTCCGGATTCTGGTAATAGCGCAGGATGAGATCCCCTGCGGCTCGGGCACTTTCCACCGCCAGATTGAGACGGGATGTGAGAGATTGATCGGACAAGATGAGGTTCCGTGCGGGCCGATCCTTTGAGGCCCGGCTTGTCTTTCATGGAGGGAGATTCAAACAGTCGTCTCCGTCGCGACGGAATCCAGGAGGCACCGGAATGCGGAACGTCGGAACGATCAATCCGCTTCCGCGAATCGGCCGGGGACAACGTTATCGAGGTGGACTTTCCACGGCGCGGGCGACGGCGTTTTTCATCTTCGCGAGCCCCGTTCGTGCGACGTCCGCGGCCGGTTGCATCCAGTAATCGCGGTTGAACAACTCCAGCGACAGAGCGCCCGAGAATCCCATCCGATGCAACGTCTGCAGGATCTCATCGAGCGGACCATCGCCGTCCCCCGGATAGACGCGGTCCGCATCGGTGAGTGATTCGCGCGGTGGACCGGCGGGATAGTCGTTCATATGAAAACAGTGGATCGCCGATCCTGAGAGCAATCCCAGTCCGGCGAAGTCTGAACCGCCGCGGTAAATATGATAAACGTCCGGTAGCACGCATGCCTCGGGATGACCACTTTCCACGGCGACAAACACCGATTCGCCAAGTCGCGACAGGTTCTTTGACGGCCCCCACACTTCCACCTGCGGCGTCACTCCAATCTGTTGTCCAACGTCGAGCAGCGCTCCATATCGCTCGGCCACGGCGAACAGGTCGAGCTTCGGTGCATCCTGCCCGCTTGCCCCGGCCGGCGGTGCGGCAATGCGAGTGCCGCCGATTGCAGACACCAGTTCCATATCCCGTCTGGCTTCTTCCAGTCCCTTCTGCCGCTGCTGTTCGTCATCGACAATCCACTGGGCAAACCCGATGGCGCTTTCCACGCGAAGTCCGTGATCGGCGATTCTCTTCCGCAGGTCACTGAGCGAGCCCCCCTGCTCCTTGTATTGCAGGAGATTGCGGGTCCACGGTTCGATGCCGTCGTACCCCGCGCTTGCGGCCAGTTCGATCTCCTCCACGACCGACAGGTTGTGACCCCGCACCGTCCCGCTGTTCAGGCAGTAGCGGACGCGAAACGGGGCCGCGGGTTGTGGATTTGAGGACGAATTTTCTCCGGCCCGCCCGCTGGTGAGCCTACACACTGACGCAGCCGCTCCCCCGCCGAGGACCAACATGTCGCGACGATTCATCTGGGATTTCCTGGATTGTGGATGGAGCAGAAACCGCAAGCGGAGCAGGCACATCGGTCCTTCGCTGAAGGGAAAGCCCTCTCGGCCACTCGTATTCCGACAATCAGCCGGTGCCGCGTCCCTGATCGTATGCGGAGAGGTCCTTGAGGAACAATGCGAGCGAGGTGTGCAGCGTCTCGCGGCTGATCTTCCAGGACGGCTGATCCTCGGTGTACTTGCTGCAGTGATCGACCAGCAGACGATGCATGAACTTGAACAGGTGCCGCGGCGCCCGCAGACGCGAATAGATCGAGATCAATTCCTCCCGGCTGATGGACGTGTCGAACAGATCCTGTACGGTCGGCGGCGTGTCGGCCAGTTTGGCACACGCCCGGACGCGGTCGTTGGCGATGTCATACAGCGCTTCGCCGGACCATTCGAGCGACGGAATCAGATTCTGCTTGTCGAGCCGCGAGCGATCGTAAAACTCCTTGTCCTGTCGGTCGAGATAATGCGCGACGGACGCCGGGAGCAGCATCTTGAACGCGATGCCCGGATGCTTGAGAAACTTGTTGTCGAACATGGGCCACAACAAGTCGCGAATTCGTTCAGCCGATCCGTTAATCAGATGCGGCTCATCCAGTCGATCGACCATCACCACCAGACTGGTGAAACCCAGCGACTGCAGAACGCTCTGGAGCTTCATGAGCAGGCCGTAGCGGTCGTCGCTGCGGAAAAGAGCCGGCATCGGTTGCCCGACGATTTCTGAACTATTGAAGTTGAGCAGGATCTTTCGCAGCGTATTGGAATGATGATCGAATACGCGGAGCTGACGGCGAATTTGCCAACCACGCCACATCAACCGTGCCTGGCGGAATAACCAGGGCGTCCACCCGGCGAGTAGAATGGCTGCGACCCACCATTCAAGCAGCGTCCGCCACTCGCTGAGCCACAGGACCAGGCCGACGGTGACGGCGGTGACGACCAGACCAATCAGCAGGTCGCGCCAGGTGCTCCAAGTGCGGAATCCGAGCTTCCGCCGCAGCACATGCCAGCCCGTCCGATGCGCCAGGTCGCGATTGTGATCATAGAACGCAGCCAGCAACAGAATATCGCGTTGCTGTAGTCGGGAGAGCTGTGCCAGGTCGGCCGGGCGTACGGCCTGCGACGGATCGACTGAGTTGGGATCACGGATCGAGTTCGCCAGCTTGGTGGTCGCCAGCGTCAGAATGGCGTCCATATGATCCCAGAGCCGCCAGTTCTTCAGGGCTTTGTCCTGCTTTCGCTGACGTCCGTGCAGCCGCTCCCGGAAAGCATCGAGAAATGAATTGAAATCGTCGTACTCGATGATGAACGCCCTCTGCGAGGGGTGTTCGGCGTTATGTTGCCGCAGCTGCTCCACCATTTGCAGGCGGAGCGCCGTCTTGCCGCTCCCCTGTTCGCCGAAGACGACGGAGGTGGAAGGGGCATGCGGATTTCCGTAGATCTTGTCCCATGCAGGATGATGTGTCCGTTGCAGGCAGTGCTGCAAAAAGACATGGTCCGATTGCGCATCTTCTTGCGCAAACGGGTTTTCGGTGATCCCGAAGTGATCAAGAAACTGATGGACTTTCATTCGAATCGCTCAACTTGCCCAATCGACC